>NZ_DAIEII010000040.1:0-11059 GCF_027352875.1 Gryllotalpicola sp. | reverse complement strand
GGCGTGAGAAACTTGCACCTGCGAGATGCCTTCCTTCTCGGGTCAATAGGTTCATCAACAAACCCTATTTTCCCTGATGAGAAAGGCATTCTCCGCTTAACGCGCCGCCCTCAACTCAACGTCCATCGGTGGATTCAGGCTGAAGGATAGTCCGCAGATGAGCGTCATGACGCTACCGTTTTGCCATGTACGAGACCCCGGATCAGAGGCTGGTTGTTGCCGAAGGGCTAGCCGCGATGGCTACGACTTGGCCTGAAGGGGGTGAACCCGCTGAAACGGTAAGGGAGCATCTCATTGAGAAGTGGCAGCAACTTGGGACTCCGGCGAACGCATTCGCCGACGCAGCCGAAGCTGTTAGCCGTCAGCCGCAGCCGATAGACGAGCCGGCCGAGGAAGCGGAAAGCCTGCAGGCTTTTCAAGAACTACTAGGGCTGCCTAACACCGAGGAGCAGCTTCTTGCCGCACTAGCAGCAAGAGATCTTCTTCAATCGTTGGCTCGTGACTACTCCTAGCAGCTGCGAATTCTCCGATGACTCTTCTTGACGCTCTTGTGCCTTTAGCATCGGTGCTTCTCGGTGCAGGTATCACCTACTGGCTCAATGTTCGCACTCGCAGGCGGAACCTCGTGGAGGACTACTTCAACGAGGCCATCGCCGCGGTTTCGCTCGTCGTCTCGACCATGAGCTATGTCCCTCACTACGGCAAATGGCATGAGGCGGTATCGGAAGAAGAGCGTGTTGAGTTCGAAAAGGAAGTGGCGCGCGAGGCAACGCTGAATCATATGAGGGCATTGGCCGAAGCTCGCGACGCAGTTGCCAAGTGCGTCCCCTACCGGTCTGCTCTGAACCGGTTTCTTGAGGAACCAGTGCTCTATTTTCAAGATCACACGAGCGAGATCGTCACCGAACTACGACTCGGCCTATCCCGCCGCCGGTCACGTCGTGGAGACAACTGATGACTCGCTCGCTGCCTGAAAAGACGTTCGAGCACTGGTGCTCGATTCACCTCGGGTATCGGTACCGCGCCCACATGCACCAGTGGTGGCCGAGCACCGGCGCGGACATCAAGATCGAGAACATCCCACCCGCTTACGGCAAGCGCATCTGGCTCGAACTCAAAGTGCCGGAATGGAACGCCGCTGCCACTCGCCACGAACTCAAGCTCGATCTCGTCCAGCTGCATAAGTACGCGACATCGCCGGTGCCGGACTATTACGTGTTCCCCATCCCTCCCTGGACCGATGTGCTGGGAGCGGCTGCCAGCCTGCCGTGGCTGGCAGGCACACCTCGGTCGGCTCTCGCATACCAGGCTCAGAGCGGCGAGCAGTGGTTTGCGGAGTGGAGTTGGGTTCTTCCTGGACACGCTTTGCGTCGTGCCTTTGCGAAGAGGCCCAAGGGAGTGGCGGTGCTTGCACCCCAGCACGGTCCTGCCGACGCATTCACCTGGCACGGCGCTGCAGCGGCCCGCAACTTACGAAGGCCGATGCTCTGGCGTGATTTTCTGAGACTCATGGAACAATGCGGGGACGCTGACTGGCCAGCACAATTCATCGTGCCAGCTGGCAGCATTCCACTGTCTCCAGCCAGCGGCGGTGGCTCTGTGGCGCGGTCGACGCTTGCCTCGGTGCTCTCGTCACTCCGACAGGTCAGGGATGGGCATGCGAAAAGGCCAGACGACAAGTCCTTCAGCCTTTTCAGCCCCATCGACGGCGAATACGCCGAGGTCGCAGATAGAAGGCCGCTCGGCCCTGGCCTGTTTGATGAGCCGATCCACGATCGCGGTCTCTTGACCTTTGGCGTAGACGCGCTCGACGTGTGAGCGGGGGTGACCCAGCGTCTTGCCGCCAGTTCTGCGACTCTCTTCGTCGAGGTCACGGATGGTCTTGTCGAGCTCACCCATGTAGCGGCCTATCTCACGTTGGCGCCTTGGGTTGTGCTCGCGACAGAGGCCGGACTGATAGTCGTTGAGGACTTCTTGCGCCGTTATTCGCCATCGTCTCGGGTCATCCAGCCGGCCTTCGAGGGCGTCTCAATGACCTCGACGCGCCCGGCGTAGTCTTCCGCCATGTTCTTCCATCCCCACATCGATTGGGCCAGCACGATAAGCAGCTTCGCCGGCATTTGGATCAGTGGGATTGGAGTGCTCGTAGCGATCGGTGCTGCCACCGGTAGCTGGATCGTGTTAGCGGCCATGCCAAACTGCCCATAGGCGGCTTGGGTTCTAGCGATCGTCGCAACACTTCCCTCTCCGAGAGTTGCGACAACCGTGCCCGACATCACTGTTCCTCCGTGCCGCAGGATCTACCGCGAGGCTGAGAAGACCGAGTTCCTCGAAGCGTTCGAACGCCTCGGCAAGGTCAGCCTCGCTGCGCGCGAGGTTGGTCTTCATCCCGCGAGTTGCTATAAGTGGCTGGCGGACGCCGGCATCGATGCCAAGAAGCACAGCCGAGCCCGTCGCACAGAATACTTCCGGCTGCGAGAGTCCGGGGTCACCCGAGCGGACGCAGCCCGACAGACCGGGTTGAACCTGCGCACCGCAATTGACTGGGACCAGGGAATCGAACACGCCAACAACCGCCGCGTCTATCCCGATGGACGCATCATCGACTACAACAAGGAGGTGGCGCCGCTCAGTGAAACCCGTCAACGGCTGTTGCTTCCCCTCGTGGAGAGGCAGCTGGATCCGCGATACCTGTCGCTGCCGGACCGGGAGAAGATTCGCGACCTCTTTGCGGCGGGAACATCGATCCGTTCCATCGCCCACACGATGCGGCGGGCGCCGTCGACCATCAGCCGAGAGCTGCGCCGCAACCAGACCGACACCGGCACATATGAGCCGTATGCCGCCCACCGCACTGCCGCCGGGCGTCGGTCCCGACCGAAGGACGTGAAACTCCTCGCGGGGTCGCGATTGCGTACGTTCGTGCAGGACAAGCTGCGCATTCGCTGGTCTCCCGAACAAATCTGCCACTGTCAGCGCTCTTCGAAATCTAGGCCGGTAGCGCCCCACGGAACCTGCCCACTGACGGCCATGAGAACTGCCCGCTGGTGGCCATGAGATCTGCCCACTTCCTGTTCTGAGCCCGACCGCTTAAGCGGCGGGAGCCTCTCCCTGGGGTTTGATTGCGGTGTTCAAGACGCACCAAAATCGCCCAGGAAGAGGCCCTGAATGAAGTTTGACGGAGAAATCATGGAAATCCTTGCTGCCTACGATCTGACCGGATCGTTGCGCGCCACAGCCGAGCTCACCGGCTGCTCGCACCACACTGTCGCCCGTCACGTCGCCGCCCGCGACGCCGGCAAGCCGATCGCCGAGCCCGCCTTTCGGGGTCGGGTGACCGATGGGTTCCTGCCCAAGATCGAGGAATGGGTGGAGGCGTCCAAGGGCAAGATCCGCGCCGACAAGGCCCACGAGAAACTCGTCGCCCTCGGCTACGACGGGTCGGATCGCTCGACCCGGCGGGCGGTCGCGCAGGTCCGTACCGCCTACCGGTTCGGCCATGTCCGGGTGCACCGGCCTTGGATCACCGAGCCGGGCATGCGGCTGCAGTATGACTTCGGCGACGGTCCCGTCGTCGACGGCCGCAAGAGCGTGTTGTTCGTCGCCTGGCTGGCCTGGTCAAGGTCTCGGGTCGTGATCCCGCTCCGGGATCGGACGGCGCCGACCGTGTTCGCGGCCCTGGACCGCACGTTCCGCATTCTTGGCGGCGCGCCGACATACGTCCTGACCGACAACGAGAAAACGGTGACCGTGTCCCATATTGCCGGGGTCCCGGTTCGCAACCAGCAGACCGTTGACTTCGCCCGCCACTACGGCATCACCGTGCTGACCTGTCAACCGGCCGACCCTGCCACGAAGGGCGGGTCGGAGTCCTCGGTCAAGGTCGCCAAGGCCGATATTGTCCCCAGGGACACCAACCTGCGCCCCGAATACGGGTCCTTCGCGGAGCTCGAGGCGGCCTGCGAGACGTTCATGGAGCAGGTCAACAACCGTGAGCACCGGGTCACGCGGCGCAAGCCCGCGGCGATGCTCGAGGAGGAACAGCCCCGCCTGCACCGGATCCCCGACACCGCCCACACGGTCTCCTTCGGCCTCTCCCGGGCCGTCCCGGACAACACCCCGATGATGACGTTCGAGAATGGCCAGTACTCGGTGCCGTCGTATCTGCTCGGCGGCCGGGTCTTCGTCCGCAGCCACGGGATCGGCGCGGACGAGCAGGTCATCGTCGTGCACTCCGGGACCGGCGGTCCGGTCGAGGTCGCCCGACACCCGCGCGCCCGGCCGGGGAGCCCGTCAATCGACGACGGCCACTTCCCCGACCACAGGGAGAAGATCCCGGGCGACTACACGGTCAAGGCCCGCAGCGGCGCCGAGGCGGAGTTCCTGAGCCTCGGCACCGGCGCCCGGGCATGGTTGCTCGAGGCCGCGGCCGTCGGCACGACCCGGATGAACGTGAAGATGGCCGACGCGGTGGCGCTGGCGAAGATCAGCGGCCTGGCCGCGGTCGATCAGGCCCTCGGCGAGGCGGCCACCTACCGCCGTTTCGCGACCGGGGACCTCGCCTCGATCCTCGGCTCCCGGAGCTCCCGAGTCCCCGCCCGCGCGGCGGACGAGGCGAAGTCGCTGGCGCAGGGCACCGCCGGGTGGGCCGCGATCGGCCAGCCCGCCGCACCGGTCCTCGGCGCCGTCGCCGAGGGCCTGGAGGAGGGCGCGTGAGCGTCACCGCCACCGCGCCGCCCGCCCTCCCGGCGGACCTGGAGGCGTTGATGCGGCAGCTGAAGATGCCCTACGCCCGCGCGCTGGCGCCGGAGCTGATCGCGACGGCCCGCGCCCAACGCTGGGAACCGGGCGAGGTGATCAAGGCGCTGTTCGTCGAGGAAGTCACCGGCCGGTCCCGGTCCATGCTCGCCACCCGCCGCAAGGCCGCCGGCTTCCCGACCGGGAAGACCTTCGACACCTGGGACGAGGCCGTCTCCTCGATCCCGGTCCCGACGCAACACGCGCTGCGGACCCTGGAATGGATCGGGCGGAAGGAGAACGTCGTCGTCTGCGGGCCGTCCGGGACCGGGAAGACGTTCTTCCTCGAGGCCCTCGGCCAGCAGATCGTCGAGGCCGGGATGCGGGTCGCCTGGTTCCGCCTCGAGGACCTCGGCGCCCTGGTCCGCGCGCACCGCGCCGACGACTCCGTCGGACGCGTGGTCGCCCGGATCCTCCGCGCCGATCTGATCGTGGTCGATGACATCGGGCTGCTTGAGGTCGGTGCCGACGCGGCCGAGGGCCTCTACCGGCTTGTTGACGCCGCCTACGAGAAACGCTCCATCGCGGTGTCCTCGAACCTGCACCCGGCCAAGCTTCGACGCCCTCATGCCCAAGACCCTCGCGACCGCGACCGTCGACCGGCTACTCCACCACGCCCACGTCTGCCAAACCTCGGGCGACTCCATCCGCCTCTCCCAGGCCCTCGCCGGGAAGGGCGTCACCCCGATGAACTAAACCGAGCACGACCGCGCATGGCCAACGCCACCACACCCCAGGTGGGCAGATCTGTTGGCCATGAGCGGGCAGTTTCCGTGGCCACCAGCGGGCAATTCTGCTGGCCGCCTACGGGCAGTTCGGAATGGCCATTGACAATCGATACCGTCGAGGAAACCCTGCACCTCATGCTCGACCTGCTCGGCGACTGCGGCAAGTCCTACCGGACGGCCCCGAAACCCCTCAAGCGCATGCTCAACCAAGCCCTCTTCGAGAAGGTCTACATCATCGCTGACGACGACGCCCCGGACGGCTTCCGGGTCGAGAGCGACTTCGTGCCACCCTTCGACACGCTGCTCAGCCCGGCACTCCGGCAGGCTGTCGAAGAGTGGGCGGCTCAGGCCGGAGTAGCGCACCTGGCGCCACGGAAATCAAAGAAGCCCGCCGTTTCCGGTGGGCTTTCTGCTCGATCTGCGTCGCCACATTTTTTTGGCCGCAATTTTTCTAATAAGCAACTTCTGGTGGACCCGAGGGGATTCGAACCCCTGACCCCCTGCATGCCATGCAGGTGCGCTACCAGCTGCGCCACGGGCCCATACCGGCGAAGCGGCAAGGCAACCTGACTAGGTTACTACACCCCCGAGGCATGCTCCGGCAGTTCGAAGGGCACCGTTGGGCAGTCCTTCCACAGCCGCTCGAGGGAGTAATACAGCCGGTCCTCCTGGTGGAAGACGTGCACGACGAGATCGCCGAAATCGAGCAGAATCCAGCGGCCCTCATGCTTGCCCTCGCGCCGCAACGTCTTCACTCCGGCCTCATTAAGCTTCTCCTCCACCTCGCCGGCGATCGACTGCACGTTGCGCTCGTTGCGCCCCGAGACGAGCAGGAAGATGTCAGTGAGCGGCAGCGGCCCGGACACATCGAGCGCGACCGGGTCTTCCCCGCCCTTGGCGTCCGCCGCGAGGGCGGCGATCTGCAGCAACTCGCGGGCATGGTGGGTTGCTGTCATGCGCTCGCTCTCTAGAAGACGTGGAAGACGAAGGCGGACACGAGGATCCCTGCGACGACGACGGCAAGCGCGCCCGCCGTCGAGCCGAGGATGGCCGGCAAGTGGGGGTTCTGCGCCTTCGGCGGCGCGACCGACGGCAGCACCGAGATGTGCGAGCTCACGGCCCGTGCCGCCGACACCGGCACGACATCGTTCGTCGACACTGCCGCCGGGTCGTCGTCGCCGAACTCGTCGACAGCGGACCCGTCGAAGCGGCTTGGGATCTGGCCGGTGGCACCGAGCGCCCTGGTGAGGTCGATGGAGCCGGTCACCAGGATCTCTCCGGTCGAGGTCAGCGGTGCGGTGACGTCTGCGATCGACGGGATGACGTCGATGATGAGCGAGTTCGCGCTCGTCGCCGCGCCCGAGGTGGTCTCCGCCGTAGTCTCGGGATCGTCGTCGAGAGCGAGCGACCAGTGGCCGGTCGGGGGGTTGAAAGGCTCGGGGGCGGGGGACGCAGGTTCGGCCGGCGCCGAGGAGCGCTGCTCCGAGACGACAGGCCCGCTCTCAGAGTCGGTAGGAATGACCGGCTGGGCGACTTCACGGAGTGCGGCGCCGGCAGAGCCGTCTTCGCGGCCGACCCTGCGGGGATCCACTGAATCCGCGCCTTCAGCAGAGTCGGGAGCAGAACGCAGCAATGCGCGCAACTCGCGACGGGACATCGGGCGGCCGGTGCCGAACGAGGTGCCGTCGGCCTCGGGGACCTGATGTGTCGGCGCGGGCGCGGCCGCAGGGGCGGTTCCGACAGGCCCGACAGGCTCGTCGGCCGGTGCGCCAGGCTCATCGGCTGTCGCGGGGGGCTCTACCGGCGCGGCGGGCTCAACCAGCGAAACAACGACCGGAACCGCTGCAGTGGGCGCGACCGAAGCGAGTTCCGCGGCACGTTCCATCTCGCGCAGCTGCCGGCGGGTCAGTGGCTGGCCGACGTCCGGCTGAAGGCTCACGCCACGCTCCGATACAGATGATGCTTCGAGATGTACTGGACGACCCCGTCGGGCACGAGATACCAGACCGGGTAGCCCCGGCTGACTCTCGAACGGCAATCCGTCGACGAGATGGCAAGCGCCGGGACTTCCAGCAAGGATACGTCGTGGTCATCGGGCAGCCCGCTGAGCGTCAACTCGTGACCCGGGCGGCTCACTGCGACGAAGTGCGCAAGGCTCCAGAGCTCCTCGACGTCGCGCCAGCCGAGGATCTGACCCATCGCGTCGGCGCCGGTGATGAAGAACAGCTCGGCATCGGGACGCTGGGCGTGGATGTCGCGCAGGGTGTCGATCGTGTATGTCGGCCCGATGCGGTCGATGTCAACGCGGCTCACCGTGAAGCTCGGGTTGGACGCCGTCGCGATGACCGTCATGAGATAGCGGTGCTCCGCCGGGGAGACCGCGCCCTTCTGCCAGGGCTCGCCGGTGGGTACGAAGATCACCTCGTCGAGGTCGAACGACTTCGCAACCTCGCTCGCAGCGACCAGGTGTCCGTGATGGACGGGATCGAACGTCCCGCCCATGATGCCGACGCGCGGCCGACCGCCCTGAATAGCCGCCACGAATCAGTCGTGCTGCTTGCCGTGCCCGCCGTGGGTCGTCGCTCCGGCAGCCGCAGCGTGGGCGGAGGCCTCGGGGTCACGATGCGGGGCGTGACGATTGGCGACGTCGCGGAAGCTCCAGACGACGAGGAGCAGGATGAAGAAGAGCACCAGGGCGATGACCCCGTACACCAGCGCCGGAATGGGCAGCGAGTGGGGGGCGAGTTCAGCGGCGACGGTGATCACGGACGACATGGTGCGATTCTAGCCCGCCTTCGGCCGAACGATAGCCGGGAGGCGTTCCCCGGAGCGTCGCCGCCCGACGGCTAGACGCGCACCTGACCCGAGCCGCGCACGACCCACTTCGTGCTCGTCAACTCAGGCAGCCCCATCGGGCCGCGCGCATGGAGCTTCTGCGTCGAGATGCCGACCTCGGCCCCGAAGCCGAACTCCCCCCCGTCGGTGAACCGGGTGGATGCGTTGACCATGACGACCGCGGAATCCACCTCGCCGAGGAATCGCTCGGCACGGCGCATGTCGTTCGTCACGATCGACTCGGTGTGGTGGGTCGAGTGCTGCCGGATGTGCGAAAGCGCCTCGTCCATCGAGTCGACGACCCTGACCGACAGGTCGAGGCTCATGTGCTCGGTGTCCCAGTCCTCGGGCACCGCGGGCACCGAGTCCGGGAAGATCGCCCGCGCACGCTCGTCGGCGTGGATCGTCACGCCGCTCTCGCGCAGCGCGCCGAGCACCGCAGGCAGCAGCCGTGGGGCGCTCGCGCTGTCGACGATGATCGTCTCGAGGGCGTTGCACACGCTCGGCCGCTGCACCTTCGAGTTCACGGCGATGTCGACGGCCATCCCGGTCTCGGCCGACTCGTCGAGGAAGAGGTGGACGACGCCCGCTCCCGTCTCGATGACCGGAACCTTGGACTCCCGCACGACGGTGTCGATGAGTTGAGCCGAGCCGCGCGGGATGAGCACGTCGACATAGCCGCGGGCCGCCATGAGCTCGGCGGCGCCGGGGCGACCGAACTCGTCGATGGTCTGCACCGATTCGCGCGGCAGGCCGGCATCGGCCAGCGCGTCCTGGATGAGGCCGACGAGCACGCCGTTCGTGCTCTCGGCGGCGCTGCCGCCGCGCAGCACCGTGGCGTTGCCGCTCTTCAGCGCGAGCGAGGCGATGTCGACCGTCACGTTGGGCCGCGCCTCGTAGATCGCTCCGATGACGCCGAACGGCACGCGCACCTGCGAGAGTTGCAGCCCGTTGGGCAGCGTCGAGCCGCGCAGCACGACGCCGACGGGATCGGACAGCGCTATGACGTCGCGCACTGCGGCGGCGAGGCCGGCGATGCGCCCCGCGTCGAGCGCCAGCCGGTCGAGGAGCCCAGGTGCCAGGCCGTTCGCCGCGCCCCGCTCGAGGTCGGCGGCGTTCGCGGCGCGGATGGCGCCCGCATGCGACTCGACGGCGCGCGCGATGGCCTCGAGGGCGTCGTCCTTCGCCGTGGTCGACGCCGTCGCCAGCGTGATCGAAGCCATGCGCGACGCGTCGAGCTTGGCGTAGAAGGACGTCGCGTCGAACGTCACCGGGGCCTGCTCGACGAGAGACATGACCGCAAGTCTACGAGCGGACGCGCGCTGCGGGCTCGAAGAAGGTTCCGACCAGGCCACCGCCGAGAGCGTCGCCGACGAGCTCGATCGAGGTCACGACGACCGCGACCCCTGCCGCTGCGGCATGGCGCGCCGCTGAGACCTTCGTCTGCGCTCCCCCGCTGCCCACCCCGGACGCCCCCGTCGCGGTGATTTCGACGCCGTCCAGCGCATCGCCGAAGGGAACGCGGTCGATCGGCTCCGCGCCGTCGAACTGGGGGGGCTTCGTGTAGATCGCGTCGACGTCGCTCAACAGCACGAGCGCATCGGCGTCGATGAGCTCGGCCACCAGGGCGGCGAGGCGGTCGTTGTCGCCGAAGCGGATCTCGTGCGTCGCCACCGTGTCGTTCTCGTTGACGATCGGCAGGATGCGCAGGTCGATGAGGCGCTCCATCGCGCGCCGAGCGTTGCCGCGGTGCGTGGCGTTCTCCATGTCGCTGGCGGTGAGCAGCACCTGCCCGGCGACGATGGCGTACGGCTCGAGCGCGGTCTGGTAGCGGTGGACCAGCAGGCTCTGGCCGACGGCCGCAGCGGCCTGCTGCGTGGCAAGGTCGGTGGGGCGCTCCTCGAGCTTGAGGAACGGCATTCCCGTCGCGATCGCGCCCGAGGACACCAGCACGACCTCGGCACCGCGGCGGCGGGCGGCCGCGAGCGCACCGACGAGCGGGGCGATGCGCCACGAGTTCTCGCCGCTGATCGACGAGGAGCCGACCTTGACGACGACGCGCTTCGCCTCGCCGACCTCAATCCTGCCCATCAGATGCCGTGCCCCTCATCCTCGTCGTCCTGCCACAGCCCGGCAAGGCGCTCCGCCTCGAGCTCGTCGCGGGCGGCTGCCTTCGCATCCATGCGCTCGTGGTACTCCTCGCGACGTTCGCGGCGGGATGACCGCCGGTTGGTGTCGAGGCGGGTATCGGTGCCGCGCGGTGCCACCACGAGCTCGGCGGTGGAGGTCAGCATGGGCTCCCAGTCGAACACCACGCCGCTGCCGGGGCCGATGACGACGGCATCCCCCGCGACCGCGCCCGCCTCGAAGAGGCCTTCCTCGACGCCCAGCTTGTTGAGCCGGTCTGCGAGGTAGCCCACGGCCTCATCGTTCTGGAAGTCGGTCTGCGCGACCCAGCGCTCGGGTTTCGCGCCGAGCACCCGGTAGAGCGGGCCGTCGCTGCCGCCCTCGACTCTGATGGTGAAGCCCTTCTCATTGACGGCGCGCGGGCGCAGTACGATCCGCGGGGATTCCACGCGCCCAGCCGCCGCGGCCTTCCGCGCCTCGTCGACGACGCCCGCCAGCGCGAAGGAGAGCGCGCGCAGACCCTCATGGCTCAGCGTCGAGATCTCGAACACGCGGTAGCCCTGCGCCTCCAG
>NZ_DAIEII010000016.1:0-12914 GCF_027352875.1 Gryllotalpicola sp. | reverse complement strand
CAACGTGGAACCCGGCGCCACCGTGATCACCGACGGGTGGTCCGGCTACGCCGGTGTTACCGGCCTGGGCTACCAGCATGAGCCGCGCAATCAGTCCGCCGCCAGGAAGGCCGGCGAGGACATCGGCACGCTGCTGCCCGGCGTGCACCGGGTCGCGTCCCTCGCCAAGCGGTGGATGCTGGGAACACATCAAGCCTCTATCACCGAAGCGCACTTGTCGGGTCGACGGAGTAATCGTTGCCCAGGACCCGGACGTAGTAATCCCGTGGCAGCCTCACCTGCTCTCGGAACCCGAGCTCGGGTGCGACGGGCGGAAGGGGCAGCATCCGGTCGCGGTCCAACCCCACAAGCGACGCCGGCTTCGCCCGCAAAGACCTCACCCTCCGAGCATTCGCGATCGGCAGCCAGGCCCGCAGCTGCTGATTGAAATCATCTGCCGAAGAGAACGACCGGCCGGGCAGGAACGAGGTCTCCAGGAACCCGTTCGCGCGTTCGACGATGCCTTTCGACTCCGGGTCGAACGGTTTCAGCTGCACCAGCTTCGTCGCGAGCATCCCGCAGAACCCCGGCACCCCATGGGCGAGGTTGTTGCGGCGGCCGATGCCGGCCTCGTTGTCCCAGATCAGACGGCGCGGGACCGCGCCGAGCTGCCCGGACAGCAGCGACCACATGCCCGCCAAGAGATCCTGCGTCGTCCGGGTCGGGATCATCTCCGCCGTGATGAACCTCGAAAATGACGCCACGATCACCAGCACCGGGAACACGACCGGCCCGGCCGGTGTCATCACCGGCGTCGCCGGGAACCAGAGATCGCACTGCGCCTGATCACCGGCCGCGAACGCTAGCCGGTCAGCGGGATCCTTCGGCTCGTACTCCGGCCGCAACAACGCGACCTTCTTCCGGAACCACGACATCGAACCCGACCAGCCGGCGCGCTCCGCGATCACCGTCGCCGGCATCGACGGGAACTCCACCAACAACTGCCGGACACGAACCTCGAACACGTCGAACGCCGAGGGGACCACCGGCCTCGAATACGACGGCGGCCCCTCGAGCGCCAACGCCTTCGTCACCGTGTCCCTAGCAACCCCGAGATGCTTCGCGATCTGCCGGATCGACAGGCCCTCGCTGCCATGCAGGTGCCGGATCTCCGCCCATTCCTTCACTGTGATCACCCAACCAATCTGTCTGGGTGGCCTAGATTTCGAAGAGGCGCTACCGGCCTAGATTTCGAAGAGCGCTGACACAGGGGTGGAGGGTGTCCAAGAAGACCGTGCTCAAGTTAATGCGCGAGCTCGGGTTGCAGTGCCCGGTTCGGCGCCGCAAACGCTGCAACTCGTTTCGTGGCGAGGTCGGCGAGGCAGCCGACAACGTGTTGAACCGCGAGTTCGCGACCAGAGTCAGGCATACCAAATGGGTCACGGGCGTGACCGAGTTCAAGATCGGTACCTCCAAGGTCTACGTCTCCTCCATCCTCGATCTGCACGACAACAGAGTCATCTCAACGATGGCAGGACCCTCTCCCAGCGTGAAGATGGTCACCGACGGTCTCCGCCTAGCAATCGGCGAGCTGGAGCCCGGCGAGCGAGCCCTGGTTCACTCTGACCAAGGATTTCAATACCGCCACGCCCTCTGGCGAGACGCGTTGCGAGAGGCCGGGCTGACCCAATCGATGTCCCGCAAGGGCACATGTCTCGACAACGCGGTGATCGAAGGCTTCTTCAGCCACCTCAAGGAAGAATGGTTCCGCATCCAGCAACCCGAAACTCTCGACGAGTTCCACGCAGGGCTGAGGAGATACCTTCACTGGTGGAACTCTGCCCGACTCCAAGAACGGCTCGGCTACCTCAGCCCGGACGAGTATCAAGCACAGCTGGCCCCAACCGCGTAATGTCTATTTGCACGTCCAACTTTCGGGGACCACTCCAGGAGCCCATTCGTGTTCTCGTTCGAACCACGCTGCCACGGCGAGCGGGAGTCGCAGAAGTAGACCGGCGTCCCGAGCGATTTCGTGATCTCGATGTGCCTGGCCATCTCGGTGCCCTGGTCCCAGGTGATCGACCGCAGCAGGCCATCGGGCAGATCACCCATCCGCGCTTTCAACGCCTCGTGCAGCGACTCGCCATCCCGGCGGGGCAGATGCAGCAGCCGGACCAGCCGCGTCTGCCGTTCGACGAGAGTGCCGATCGCGGATCCCTGCCCCCGGCCGACGATGAGATCCCCCTCCCAGTGACCGGCTTCGGATCGGTCGGCCGGTTCGAAGGGCCGGTCGTGGATCGTCAGCATGGGCTGCTGGAACCGGGGCCGGCGCCGCTGCGTGTCCTGGTGAGCGCGCCGGTGATCCCGCCCTGTCCGAAGCGGCGAGCGGTGCTGCGGTGCCAGCTTCGAAGGCCGCAGGAACGCGGATCCGGGCGCGTAGAGGACCTGGTAGATGCTCTCGCGGCACAACTGCAGCTCCGGGTTCTCAGGGAATGTGAGCCGCAGGTGCCGGCTGATCTGTTCCGGGCTCCACCGCTGCCCCAGCATCTCCACCACCGACCGCCGCAGGACCGGCTCGATCTCGACACGCCGTCGAGGGCGGCGGGCCCGCCGGGCCGTCGCCCGCCGGTGCGCATCGAACGGCCGATAGCCCCGCCCGGCACTTACGTCAACGACGACGAGAACCCTGTGGGAAGTGACAGCACGATACGAGACGCACCCGCGCTGATCGCCTTCATCAGCAACACCTGTGCGGACTCGCAGAGATGGATCGAGCATGCTCTCCGCGGCGGCATCGACGGCGTCCATGAAGACTTCGCCGAGACCAGCTCGTCGGTTCTCGTACCAGCTTGCGGCAGCACGGTACTCGTCGAGCGCTTCACCATGCCCACGCCAGGCGAGACTCACTTGCGACGTGCGGCCGACACACCCCGAGACTGAGAAGGCGACCCTTATCCGTTGCTTGTCCGCCAGGGGGCCTCAAGCCCGGCCCCGCCCGTGACGGGCATCTACCTCATCAAGGGCGTCCGTGCCAGTCGGGCGCACGGGGAGGGACACGACGAACACCGCGCCGTCGTCGCTATCGGGTGACTCCGTCGTGATGCGACCACCGTGCGACGTCGCGATTTCGCTTGCAATTGCGAGGCCTAAACCGCTCCCGCTGTCACCGGTGGCGGCGGAACGTGCGCGGGCGGGGTCCAGTCGGGTGAATCGATCGAAGATCCGCAGCCGATCTTCGGCAGGGATCGGGATACCGTCGTTGGCGATCGTGATGACCGCATCCCCACCCCTCTCCGTCAGTGAGATGGAGACCGTCGACCGGGCATGTCGCACCGCGTTGTCTCCGATGTTGCGCACCAACCGGGCGAGATCTCCACGTCGGCCCATTGTCCGCACGGCCTGGAGGTCGACCAGTCGTACGGCAACCTGGCCGAGCTGTTCCATCCGGTGGAACTCGTCGATGACGATCTCATCGAGATCGACCGCCTCGAGGTCGTCGCGCTGACGCCCCTCGTCCGTATGCGCGAGGAAGAGGAGGTCGTCAATGAGTGAAGACATCCGGACCGCTTGCACCTGGACTGCGCGAAGTGCGGTCAGCGCATCGGATCGGGTCAATGGATTGAGGGCGACCTCCACCTGGGCCCGCAGCGTGGCGAGCGGGCTTCTCAGCTCGTGCGACGCGTCTCCGATGAACCTCTTCTGTTTGAGCGCGGAGGCCTCGAGGAGATCGAGCATGTGGTTGACCGTGACCGCAAGTCGCGACACCTCGTCACGAGATCCCGGGACGGGAACCCGCTGACTGGGGTCCGACCCGATCGCCGCGGCCTGCCGGCGGATGCTCTCGATGGGCTTCAGGGACCGTCCGACCGCGGAGCGGATGGTCAATGCAACGATCACGATCAAGCTCGGAACTGCCGCAGCGAGGGACCAGCTGAGGGTGTTTGTCGCCGTGTCGACGTGCGCGAGCGACGTCGCGACATAGACCCATCCGGGGCCGCCGGGAAGAGTTGCCGGGTGCGTGACGACCCGAAACGACTGCGACTCGTCCCCGATCGGCAGCGTCTGCAGGGTCACGAAAGTGTCGTGGATGGCGGACGGGGGCCGGCTCAGGATCGGTGGCTCTCCGAGAACGTTGTCGGATGCCGAGGTCACCGCATTGGTCTGGTTGACGACCTGCACCAAGCTGCTGCCGTCGACGGGGGTCGGGAGAGTTGGTTGCGCGGCCGAGTGCATCAGGAGAGCCGACACGTCACGCGCTCGCGTCAAGGCGGAGGCGTCGAGGCTCGAGATCAGCGACTGATGCACCAGCGCGACGATAGCGACTGCGCCGAACGTCATGATGATGGCCAGGACACCGACGGCGGCGAATGTGACCCGGGCACGGACGCCCCACTGCCGGTGGTGGAACCGTGAGCGCATCATCCGGGACCCGGCCGCGCCGCGGGCGACTCCACGGCATCAAGCGAATAACCGACCCCGCGAACCGTCTGGATGTCGTGGCGCCCGAAGGGGCGATCGATTTTGCGACGAAGGTAGCCGATGTACACATCGACGATATTCGAGTCGATGTCGAGCTCTGCGTCCCACACATGCCGCGCGATGGTGGCGCGACTGGAGACGATCCCGCGTCGATACATGAGGAATTCGAGAAGGGAGAACTCCCGCGCAGTGAGCGATATCTCGGTTTCGCCCCTCCAACACCTGCGGGCGGCGGGGTCGATGCTGAGGTCGCCGAGAGTCAGCTTGGGCGATCGATCGGCAGGTGAACGCCGGAGCAGGGCCCGGATGCGGGCGCCAAGTACCAGGAATGAGAATGGTTTCGAGAGATAGTCGTCCGCCCCGAGGTCAAGCGCTTCGGCTTCGTCGTGTTCGCCGTCCTTCGCCGTGAGCATCAGGATGGGCACCTTCGATCCGTTCTGGCGGACACGCCGGCACACCTCGAATCCAGAGATCCCGGGAAGCATGAGGTCGAGGACCAGGATGTCGAAATCGTTCTCCGTGGCCATCCAGAGTCCCTCGATGCCATCCGGCGCGGTCTCAACCTGGAATCCCTCAGAACCAAGCCCGACGGCCAGAGCCGCGAGCATCTCGGCATCGTCGTCGATGACGAGAACCCGCATCGCCGACCCCGTCCCCGCCCGATCGGAATCGTCGAGCTACCCGCCCATTCTTGTCCGCATGGCTGAGACGGCCGTGAGAGCGCAGCACGGCCACAACCGCAGGCGAATCCCCAGGCGAACTTATTTCCGGCTCATTCGGCTGTGACAGTTTCTCCATGTCCAAGCGGACGACGAACAAGGAGAAGACACACATGCAGAAGAAGAAGACCGTCATCACGACTCTCGCGATCCTCGGCGGGGTTGGTCTGGCCTCTGTCGGCGCGAGCGCTGCCATGGCGAGCACGCCGTCGGCACCGCCAAGCACGTCGACCTCATCTAGCACGGAGACCACCACCCCTGAGACCGCAGGCGCGACGGAGACCCCCGACGCACCGGAGACCGGAGCGACCGCGGAATCCTCGACCGCGAACGATGGCCCCGGCGGCCACGCCGACGCACCGGGTGCCGACGTCAACCACGAGGGCGGAGACTCCGAGAAGTAGAAGAACTCGGGAATCCCGCCGAAGCCGCCCCGCGCATCCCGTGCGCGGGGCGGCTTCGCGCGCCGGCGTTACTTCTGCGAAGAGACGCGCAGGACCAGATCCACCCGCGAACCCAACCCCGGGGTCGAGGTGACCCGCACTCGGCCATGATGAGCGTGGACCGATCCTCGTGACCGCCGAGAGCCCGAGCCCGTGACCGGACGAAGAGTGATCACCTCGACCGCTTCTCAGTTATGAGCCTCCAAGTCTCACCGCGAGCGGCCCAAGAGGTCGCAATTTGCAATAAGACTCGGTTGGTCGGGATGACAGGATTTGAACCTGCGGCCCCTTGACCCCCAGTCAAGTGCGCTACCAAGCTGCGCCACATCCCGAAGCTGACCGTCGCTTGTGGCGGCGGGCAACCGGCTCAGTCTAGCCGAGTGTCGGGGGCTGTCCCTATCCTGGGGCGATGTCCATCGAGGTCAAACCAGCCGACGCCGTGCCCTTCGACGACGTGCAGAAGATGTTCGTCGGCCCGGGCGACCAGGCATGGTGTCAGTGCCAGTGGTTCACGGTCCCGCGCGCGATGAACCGCACCCTGACCACCGACGACCGGCGCGAGCGGCTGCACGAGCAGACCCGGCACGGCAACGGCCGCGGGGTCGCGACGACCGGGCTCGTCGCCTTCGTCGACGGCGAGCCGGCGGGCTGGGTCGCCGTGCAGCCGCGAGTCGACTACGACAATCTCGTGCGCGCCCGGATTCCGTGGGCAGAGCGCACCGAAGACAAATCCGACCCCGGGGTCTGGGCCATCACCTGCTTCATCACCCACCGCGAATTCCGGCGGCAGGGCGTCTCGGCAGCGCTCGCGAGTGCGGCGGCCGAATGGGCGCACCACAACGGCGCGACCGCGGTGGAGGGCTACCCCGTCGATCTGAGCTCCGGCAGGAAGACCTCCGCCGACGCGATGTACGTCGGCGCGTCGACCGCGTTCGCAGCGGCCGGCTTCACCGCGGTGTCGCACCCCTCCCCCGGCCGGGTCGTGATGCGCATCGACTTCTAGGCGCCGGGCGCCCGAGCATCGGGCTCTCAGCCCCGCACCCCTAGCATGACGATAATGGTCGATCCCCGGACAGCCGCACTCACGGGCCTCACCACCGCCGAGGTCAGCTTCCGCGTCGAGACAGGGCAGTCCAACGCCTTCCACGAGTCCTCGAGCCGCAGCGCCTGGAGCATCTTCCGGGCCAACGTGCTCACCTTGTTCAACGCGATCATCGGCGGCTGCTTCCTCCTGCTGCTGGTCCTCGGGAAGTGGCAGGACGCGCTGTTCGGCCTCGCCGCCCTCGCCAATGTGGTGATCGGATCGGTACAGGAGTTCCGCGCCAAGCGGGCGCTGGATCGGCTTGCCCTCGTGCATGCTCCGCACGCGACGGTGATCCGCGATGGCATGGAGTCGGAGATCGCGGGCTCCGACGTCGTGCTCGACGACCTGCTGGCGGTTCGCCCGGGCGATCAGCTGCCCGCGGACGCGAGGGTGCTCCGCTCTTTCGGATTGCAGCTCGACGAGTCGATGCTGACAGGAGAGTCCGACCCGGTCGACAAGCTCCTGCACGACGAGCTGCTCTCGGGCTCGTTCGTCGTCGCCGGCCATGGCCTCGCCACCGTCCATCGCGTGGGGGGCGACTCCTACGCCAATCAGTTCGCGAGCGAGGCCAAGCGATTCTCGCTCATGAGGTCGGAGCTGCGCAGCTCGGTCAACCGGGTGCTGCGCTGGATCACCTGGTCGGTCGGCCCGATCACCCTCCTGCTGCTCAATGCGCAGATGATCTCCCGCGGAGGCTGGGTCGACGCGATCCGCACCGGTCTGTGGCGGGACGCAGCGGTGAGCGCTATCGCGTCGGTGACCGCGATGATCCCGCAGGGCATCGTCCTGATGACGAGCATCGCCTTCGCCGTCGGCGCCCTGAAGCTCGCGCGACGCCAGGTCCTGACCCAGGAGCTCGCCGCCGTCGAGGGCCTGGCCCGGGTCGACGTCATCTGCCTGGACAAGACCGGAACGCTGACCGAAGGCGAGATCGTCTTCGATGCCGTGCACCCACTCGCCGCCGAACAGCCGCAGGGATGGGAGCAGGTTCTGGGGTGGTACGGCGTGCAGCCCGACGCCAACGCCACCGCACGCTGCCTTGCTGCCGCTTTCGTGGAGTATCCGTCGGACGCCCCACGCGCGGTCATCCCGTTCTCCTCGGCCCGCAAGTGGAACGCCGTCGCGTTCGGCGACGGACCGGCGGGCAGCTGGGTGCTCGGCGCCCCCGACATCGTGTTCCACCCGGCGAGTCACCCCGCGATGGCAGCGCAGCTCACGGAGTTCGCGGCCCACGGCCGCCGGACCCTCGTGTTCGCCTACTCCCCCGAGCCGTTCGGCGAAGCGGCAGCCGGGGCCGCCGAACTGCCCGACGGGCTGGTGCCGATGATGCTCATCACCTTCCGCGAGCAGCTGCGCGAGGACGCCGCCGAAACCCTGGCCTACTTCGCGCGCCAGGGGGTGCAGGTGCGGATCATCTCCGGCGACGACCCGGCGACCGTCGCCGCGATCGCCCGCGAGGTCGGCCTCGACGCCCCGGACGGAGTCGACGCCCGCGAGCTGCCCGAGGACGACGATGCGCTCGCCGAACTGCTCGAGACGAGCATCGTGTTCGGCCGCGTCACCCCGCAGCAGAAGAAGCGCCTCGTGCTCGCTCTCCAGTCGCGGCACCACACCGTGGCGATGACCGGCGACGGCGTCAACGACGCGCTCGCGATCAAGACCGCCGATATCGGGATCGCCATGGGCTCAGGATCACCGGCCACGAGGGCGGTCGCGCGCATGGTGCTGCTCGACGGCAGGTTCTCGCACCTGCCGAAAGTGGTCGACGAGGGCAGGCAGGTCATCGCCAACATCGAGCGGGTCTCGATGCTGTTCTTCACCAAGACGGTCTTCGCGACCGCGCTGGCGATCGCCTTCGGCGTGCTGCTGATGGCGTTCCCGCTCCTGCCGCGCCAGCTCTCGCTGACCGACGGGCTGACCCTGGGAATCCCTGCCTTCTTCCTCGCCCTGCTTCCGAACACGCCGCGCTACAACCCTGGATTCCTGCGCCGCTCGCTGAGCTTCGCCATCCCCGCCGGCCTCGTCATCGCGGCCGCCATCACCACCTACACGCGGCTGGCCGCGGCGCAGGGCGCGAGCACGAGCCAGCTGGGCACCGGAGCCACCCTGCTCCTCGGAATCCTGGGCCTCTGGGTCCTCATCGTGCTGTCTCGGCCGATCAGCCGGGTGAAAGCCGCGATCGCAGGCGCGATGGTCGTCGGGCTGGTCGCCGGCTTCACGGTGCCCTTCGTCCGGGCCTTCTTCCTGCTGGTCGACATCGGTCCGACCCAGGGGATCCTGACCGCCGCCGTGGCGGCCGCCGGCGTCGCCGCCATCGAGATCGTGCGACTCGTCCGGCAGCGGATACTGCGCGGACCGCGGCCGGATCCGGATCCGGATCACCGCGTCTAACGCGTGCGCCGCTCGCGACCGCTTCGCGGCGGATTCGCGGCGACGGTCCACTGGACCGTCGCTCTCAGCGGCTTCCGCCTTCGGCGGCGGCGCACGCGCGGCGATCCACCGGATCGCCGCTATCTATGCGTGCGCCGCTCGCGAATCCGCATGTTCAGCACGATCGGGGTGCCCTCGAAGCCGTAGAGCTCGCGCAGGCGGCGCTGGATATAGCGGCGGTAGCCGGGGTCGAGGAATCCCGTCGTGAAGAGCACGAAGGTCGGAGGCCTCGTCGACGCCTGCGTGCCGAAGAGGATGCGCGGCTGCTTCCCACCGCGCAGCGGGTGCGGATGCGCAGCGACGAGCTCGGCGAGAAAGGCGTTGAACTTGCCCGTCGGGATGCGCTTGTCCCACGACTCGAGCGCCGTCTCAAGCGCCGGCACGAGCTTCTCGAGGTGACGGCCGGTCTTCGCCGAGATGTTGACGCGCGGCGCCCAGTCGACGTGCGCGAGGTCCTGCTCGATCTCGCGCTCGAGGTATCGGCGCCGGTCGTCGTCGAGCAGGTCCCACTTGTTGAACGCGAGCACGAGCGCGCGCCCCGACTCGAGGACGAGGTCGATGATGCGCACGTCCTGCTCGCTGAGGGGCTGGCTGACGTCGAGCACGACGACCGCGACCTCGGCCTTCTCGAGGGCGGCGGCAGTGCGCAGCGACGCGTAGAAGTCGGCACCCTGCGAAAGGTGCACACGGCGGCGGATGCCGGCCGTGTCGACGAAGCGCCAGACCTTGCCGCCGAGCTCGACCTGCTCGTCGATCGGATCGCGCGTCGTCCCCGACACGTCGGAGACGACGGCGCGCTCCTCGCCGACGGTCTTGTTGAGCAGCGAGCTCTTGCCCACGTTCGGGCGACCGATGATGGCGACGCGACGCGGACCGCCGACCTCCTGCTTGGCGACCGCGGATTCCTGGGGCAGCTTGCCCACGACAAGATCGAGCAGGTCTGCGACGCCGCGCCCGTGCAGCGCGGACACCGGGTGCGGTTCGCCGAGGCCGAGCGACCACAGCGGCGCGGTCTCGGACTCCTGCCGGGCGTCGTCGACCTTGTTGGCGACGAGGTAGACGGGCTTCTTCGTGCGGCGCAGCAGGCGCACGACCTGCTCGTCGGTCGCGGTGGCGCCGACCATGGCGTCGACGACGAAGATCACCGCGTCGCAGAGATCGATGGCGACCTCGGCCTGCGCGGCGACCGAGGCGTCGAGACCCTTGGCGTCGGGCTCCCAGCCGCCGGTGTCGACGAGGGTGAAGTGCTTCCCGCCCCATTCCGACCGGTAGCTCACCCGGTCGCGGGTGACTCCGGGGGTGTCTTCGACGACGGCCTCGCGGCGGCCGAGGATGCGGTTGACGAGTGCGGACTTGCCGACGTTCGGGCGGCCGACGATGGCGATGACGGGAAGCGCCGGCAGATAGGTGACGCCCTCGCCCTCCTCCGACAGCGCGGCGAGCACCAAGAGGTCGTCATCGTCGAGCTCGTAGTCGTCGAGGCCGCCGCGCAGAGCGGCGGCGCGGCGCTCGGCCGAGACGTCGTCGAGCGAGGCGAGGCGCTCGACGAGATCGTCGGGGCCGGCTTCGAAGTCATCGTCTGGCGTAGGCACGATCATCCAGGCTACCGGGTGGCCGCTTCAGGCCACCTGGGTGAGGGCGCTCGCGCCGACCGATGCCATGCGCGAGACCGCGCGCCAGGCATCCGCGAGCACGGAAACGCCCTCGCGCAACTGCGCCGGCGGCAGTGTGAAAGGCACGCGAATGAAGCGCTCGAACGCGCCCTCACCGCCGAACAGCGGCCCTCCCGATATCTGCAGGCCCCGAGCGCGCGCCGCGAGCACGAGGGCCGAGCTCGCCGGCATTCCCAGATTCGCCCAGAGCACCATGCCGCCGTCGGGCTTCGGCACGCTCCACTCGGGAAGCTGGTCGGCGAGCAGCCCGAGCAGCAGGTCGCGGGCGGTGCCGAGCTCGCGCGCGCGGAAGGCGAGGATCGCGTCCATGTCGGCGATCGCCTCGGCGACGATGAGCTGCTCGAGCACCGGGACGCCGAGGTCGACGGCCGCGCGAGCGGCGACGATGCGGCTGAGATGCCGCTCCTCGGCGCGGATCCAGCCGATGCGCAATCCGCTCCACACCGTCTTGCCGGTCGAGCCCAGCGTGATGACGGCGGCGCGTTCCTCGGCGGTGCGCGCCTGGGCGGCGAGCGGCAGCGACGCCCACGGGCGATCGATGACGAGCTCGCCGGTGGTCTGGTCGTCGATGACGATCGTCCCGGTGCGGGCGGCGGTCTCGACGACACGGCGGCGCAGCGCGTCGGGCATCGACGCGCCGGTGGGATTGTGGAAGTCGGGCATCAGGTAGGCGAGGACCGGCCGCACCCGCTCGAACGCGTCGATGAGCTGCTCGTCGTCCCAGCCCGTCGGGGCCATGGCGACGCCGGTCATCCGCCCCCCGGCCGCCTGCAGCGCGGCATAGGCGTGCGGGTAGGTCGGCGCGTCGGTGAGCACCCGGTCGCCGCGCCCGAGCAGCGCCTTGCCGATGATGCCGATGGCATGCTGCGCTCCGGCGGTGACGACGATCTGCTCGGGAGAGGTGGGTAGGCCGCGGTCGGTGTAGCGCTTCGCGATCGCCGCGCGCAGCACCGGCAATCCCACGAAGTCGACGCCCGTGAGACCGAGGTTGGAGCGCAGTGCAGAGCCGGCGCGCTCGACGTGGTCCATGAGGTCGGGCAGGGCCTGAGGCGTGGCCATGCTGAAGTTGATGAGGGATTCGTCCCGGCTGGCTTCGCCCGCGTCGACGCCCGCCGCGGGCAAGCGCAGCACGCTGCCCGAGCCCTGCCGGCTCTCGAGGTAACCGGCCTCGCGCAACGCGCGATACGCGGACACGACGGTGGTGCGGCTGCGGCCGAGCCGCTCGGCGAGCTCGCGCTCGCTCGGGAGCCTCGTACCAGGAAGGAGCCGCCCGTCGATCGCCAGCAGGCGGATGCGGTCGGCGAGCGCCTCGTAGGCGGCGGCATCGCTCTGCCACTCCCCCAGCAGCGTGACGAGCTGCCGGGCGCTGAGGGTTCCAATCGCAGCAATCATGAGTCCACTTTAGCCGGATTGGCCGCTTGCGTGTCGAGTTCTTCCCCGATTGGATTCATTTAGTGCCAATCCAATTCAGGATTGGACTTCTCGCAGGAGGTGCCGAATGTCTTCCACCGCATGGGCCGTGCTCGCTGTCGCAGCCGCTCTCGCCATCGCGGGGATCATCGCCACCATCCGCGTCGTCCGCGCCGACGCTCCGCGCCCGGTGCGCTTCGACCCGCGCTACGACTCGCGCCAGCCGACGCTGCGCCGCTGACCCGGTCGGGCGCCTGGCGGCGCGCTCTCGGGGAGAGCCGGCGCGTCGCGGTGCAGCGGGCGCCCGAACCGCCTTCCTTTCGCTTCTCGCCCGCTCCGCATGCCGGCGAGGCCGAAAGATCAGGCGACGACGGAGCGGATGACCGCGAGGACGGCATCCACCGTGTGCACGAAGTCCAGTGCGGTCGAGTCGACGGTGACCACGCCCGCTGCGGCGGTGAGGAAGTCGGCGACCTGCGAGTCGGCCGCATCGCGCCGGGCGATGGCCACGCCCGCCTGGGCGGCCGCCGCTCCGCTGAGCTCGCCCGCGCGGCGAGCGGCGCGCACCTCCTCCGAGGCGGTGAGCAGGATGCGCACCGGGGCGTCCGGCACGGTCACCGTCGTGATGTCGCGGCCCTCGATGACGATGCCGGGGCGGTCGGTCGCAGCGGCGATCGACCGGAACAGCGCATTGAGG
>NZ_DAIEII010000076.1:0-5881 GCF_027352875.1 Gryllotalpicola sp. | reverse complement strand
GCGGCATAGGCGGCGCGGATGACGGAGAGCCGGAACGCCTGCGGGGTCTGGCTGCGGCGCAGCCGGGCCCTCGGCGGCACGTCGACGATGAGCCCGTCGTCGTCGACCTCGACGATCGTGTCGGCCGAGGGGATGGCGGTGTCGACGGCGCCGTACGCGTCGAGCGCGGCGACGCAGGCACCGAGGATGCGGTGGTCGACGAAGGGCCGCACCGCGTCGTGAATGAGGACCTTGGCCTCGGAATCCGGAATCTGCGCGAGGGCGAGGCGGGTCGAGTCGTTGCGGGTGGCGCCGCCCTCGAACGCGGCGCGCAGCTTGGGGAACCGACCCGAGGCGACGAGCTCCTCGGCGTAGGCGAGGGAGCCGGGCTCCATCATGACGATGATCTCGTCGATGTCGGGGGAGGAGTCGATCGCGGCGAGGGTGTGCTCGATGATGGGCTTGCCCGCGATGCGCGCGAGCTGCTTGGGCATTCCGAGGCCGGCGCGGACGCCGACGCCGCCGGCGAGCACGATGGCGATGCGGCGGAGCCCCTCGCGCTCGGCGGTCACGGCTTCGATCCCAGGAGCGGCGGCATGGGCCGCCAGGTCGGGTCGCGGCGCAGCGGGATGGAGTCCCGCCAGCCGCGCAGCAGCGCCCCGAGTCCGGTCAGGGTGCGCTCGACGGCGACGAGCCGCACGACCTCCTTGCCGAAGGTGAGGACGGTGCCTGCCGCGAACCCGACCGGGTGCAGCTTGCCGTAGAGCGCGAAGTAGCGCGCGACATAGCCGCGGTTGCGCATGACGTGGTACTTGGCGAGCGCGCTGGAGTCGTTGAGGTGGCGGACGCCGAGCGAGATCTGGCGCTGCTCGCGCTTCTTCCGCAGCACGTACGCGTTGACATAGGCGACCGGGGTGTGCTGCGCGGCGAGCCAGCCGTAGACCGCGTCATCCCACGAGATGAAGAAGCGCGGATCGGGCAATCCGATGGCCCTCACGATGTCGGCGTGGATCATCATGCCCTCGAAGGTGCCCGAGTTCGTGATCGCGTAGCCCTCGTGGTCGAAGGTGCGGATCGAGTACGGCAGCGGCACGCCGAGCCACTGGTTGAATTTCGCCTGCCAGTAGAAGTCGGTGCCGTCGACATCGTAGCGGCGGCCGTGGAGGCACTTGAAGCGGGCCATCCAGGGCGCGAACACGTCGAGGGCGTCGGGCAGGATCTCGACGTCGTCGTCCATGAGCCACATCCAGTCGGCGCCGAGCTCGAGCGCAAGACCGGTGCCCGCCGAGAAGCCGCCCGCACCGCCGGTGTTCGTCTCGAGGCGCCGGTAGACGAGGAGCCCCTCGGGGAAGTCGTCGCGTTTGGCTTCGACGACGTCGGCGGTGCCGTCGGTGCTGGCGTTGTCGACGACGATGATGCGCCACGGCGCCGTCGTGAGGCGTGCGGCGCTGTCGAGCAGCTCGCCGAGCAGCGCTGTGCGGTTGAAGGTGACGATGACGATCGCGATCCGGCCGAGGTCACCCATGGAACGTCCTCTGCCAGGTCTCGAGCGAGGTGAGCTCCGGCAGCGCCCGGCGGTACTGCTCCCGCAGGCGGGGCCAGTCGCGCTGGAGCGCCCGGTGCTGGCGGATGCTGTCGCGCAGGTAGCGGCGGAACCGTGCGCGGTCGCGCGTGTTCCAGTTCACGGTGCCGTCGGCGCCGACGATGCGGGCACTGTCGAGGGCGCCGAGGCGCCACCACTGGGCGGCGCGGCGGGTGAGCTCGCGCTGCGGCCGGACGGCGGCCTGCGCCTTCACGGGGACGATGAGATGGCGCAGCGCGAGCCACGCGGTGAGGGCGACCCGCAGCGGGCCTTGCGGGGCGAGGCCGATGCCGGTCTTGGTGAGGGCGTCACCGGGGTACTCGGCCCGGCCCTGGTACGCCTCGGGCACATCGGCGGCCGAGAAGGCCGTCATCTCGCGGTACTGCGGCTGGATGCCCCTGAGCGCAGGCAGCGTCGTGCCGAGCGCCCGGTGCAGCGAGTCGGGACCGGCGAGCACCGCCGCGAGGCCCTGCCGCCGCAGCTCGGCGGCGTAGTACTGCATGGAGAGCAGGCTGCGCAGATCCTGGCGGCGGCTCGCGACGGGGAACCGGTGCGGCGTCTCGAGGTGCAGCAGCGCGGTGACCGCGCGGTTGCGGGCGTGGAAGAACGCCTGCCAGTCGAGCGTGTCGTCCTTCTCGAGCCAGGTGAGATGCCACAGCCCCGAGCCGGGCAGCGACACCGTGGCGAAGCCGGCCTCGCCGGCGCGCAGCGCGTACTCGACGTCGTCCCACTTGATGAAGAGCGGCAGCGGCAGGCCGATCTCGCGGATCACCCGGGTCGGGATGAGGCACATCCACCAGCCGTTGTACCGGGCCTCGGCGCGCTGGTGCAGCCAGGGCGTGTCCTTCAGGGTCGCCATTCCGAAGTCGTGCCGCTCGTGCTCGACGTCGGCCGGCCCCCAGAAGAAGATGTCGTCGCGCACCGTCTCCGCGAAGGCGTGCAGCACGGTCGGGTGGTTGAGGTCGAACATGTGCCCGCCGACGAGGCGCGGCTCAGGGCAGTGCCGGAAGAAGCGCAGCGCGCGCAGGATGCCCTCGGTCTCGACCTGCACGTCGTCGTCGACGAGCATGACGGCCGCGGCATCCGTGCCGAGCGTCTCGGCCATGACGCGCGCGTAGCCGCCCGAGCCGCCGAGGTTGGGCTGCCGGATGACGGTGAGCAGGTCGCCGAGGCGCGCTGCGACCTCGAGGTAGCCCGGCTCCTCCTGCACGAGCCTCGTGCCCTGGTCGACCACGAAGACGCGCTCGAGCTCGCTGACGAGCACCGGGTCGTCGGCGATCGTGCGCAGCGTCGCGACGGCGTAGTCGGGCTTGTTCATCGTCGTCGTGCCGAGGGCGAGGCGGCCGGGCTGCAGCACCTCGGCATCGGTCGACCACTCGGCGCTCGCGATGGTGAGCGCGCTCGACGCGCTCGCCTCGAACCACGCCCAGCCGCCGGCGTCGAAGCGGTCGAGCACGAGCGAGAAGACGACGGTGTCGAGGTCGCCGGCGACGGCACGGCTCTCGCGCCGGGTCGCCTTGCCCGCGGCATCCGAGGTCCACAGCGCGATCTCGCCGGAGCCCGAGGTGGCCACCGTGAGGGTGACCTGCCTGACGTTGGTCCAGTGCTGCCAGTACGAGGCGGGGAAGGCGTTGAAGTACGTCGCGAACGAGACGCTGCGCCCGGTGGGCACGCCGACGCCGGTGCGGGTGTGCTGCAGCGGCGCTGCGGTGCCTTCGGCGTCGAGGTAGAGGGCTAGAGCCGCCTCGTGCTCCGCCGTGGGGAGCACGAGCGATTGCAGCAGCGGCACGCGTCGAGGGTACCAGTCGGCTCCTGGGCTGCGCCGGAGCCGGACGCTCGGGCTTGCTCCTAGGATCGGCGTGTGGCATCCGTCGGCATAGTGGTCCGCACCCGGGACCGCGCCTTGTTCCTCGAACGCGCGCTGCGCGACATCGCCGACCAGACCTATGCCGACTGGCGCGTGTTCCTCGTCAACGACGGCGGGGACCCCGCCGCCGTCCGCGCCGTCGTCGACCGTGCCGGGCTCGGCGAGCGGGCCACGGTCGTCGACCATGCGACGTCGTCGGGTCGCTGGCCGAGCGCCAACGCCGGCGTCCGCGCCGCTCTCGCCGCCGGATCGTCGTACCTCGTCCTCCACGACGACGACGACACCTGGGCGCCGGGCTTCCTCGAGACGGCCGTCGCCTACCTCGGGGCCCATCCGCTCGCACCCGGCGTGGTCTCGCGGATCGAGATCGTGTGGGAGGAGCGCCGTGGCGACGGCTACCACGAGACCGGCCGCGAGGAGTTCCAGCCGCAGCTCCCCGCGCCGCTGCTCAGCGACACCCTGCTGTTCAACAGGTTCGTGCCGATCGGATTTCTCTACCGCCGCGAACTCCACGACGAGATCGGCTTCTACGACGAAAGCCTCTCGGTCGTCGGCGACTGGGAGTTCAACCTGCGCATCCTGTCCCGCTGGGCGCTGGAGTATCTCGGTCCGGAACCGCTCGCGTTCTGGCATCAGCGCCGCTCGGCCAGCGGCATCGACGCCAACAGCGTCATCGGGGATCGCGCCGATCACGAGAGGTACGACGCCCTGGTGCGCGACGCGGCGCTGCGCTCCTATGTCGCGGAGCACGGCGCCGGCCTCGCGCTCTACCTCGCGAAGCTCGTCGACCAGCGGTTCTTCCTCCTCGACCGGCGGGTCCTGGAGGTCGAGGGAAGGCTCCGCGGCGGCCTCGCCGCCGCCGCCGTGCGATGGCTCAGGGCAGGCGGTCCGCTGCGCGGCCGCCGATCGGCCGGATAGCGCGAGGGGCGCGGATCACGCCGCGCCGAGCAGCGGGGCGACCTTGTTCGTCCAGGTCGAGAGCGCGGCGCCGATCGCCATGTGCATGTCGAGATACTGGTAGGTGCCGAGCCGGCCGCCGAAGACGACCTGCGGCTCGGCATCCTGCAGCTCGCGGTACTTCAGCACGCCCTCGCGATCCTCCGGCGTGTTGACGGGGTAGTACGGCTCGTCGTCGGCCTGCGCGAAGCGCGAGAACTCGCGCATGATGACCGTCTGGTCCGTCGGGTACCAGTCGCGCTCGGGGTGGAAGTGCTTGAACTCGTGGATGCGGGTGAACGGCACGGAGGCATCGGCGTAGTTCATCACCGGGGTGCCCTGGAAGTCGCCGATGGGCAGCACCTCCTGCTCGAAGTCGAGCGTGCGCCACGACAGCCGGCCGGCCGAGTAGTCGAAGTAGCGGTCGAGCGCCCCGGTGTAGACCACTGGCACATTGCCGACGACGCCCCGCTTGTTCACCGGCTGCGACTCGTCGAAGAAGTCGGTGTTCAGCCGCACCTCGATGCCGGGCCGGTCGGCGAGGCGCTCCAGCCAGGCGGTGTACCCGTCGACAGGCAGACCCTCGTGGGTGTCGTTGAAGTAGCGGTTGTCGTAGGTGTAGCGCACCGGCAGGCGCGAGATGACCTCGGCGGGCAGCTGCGAGGCATCCGTCTGCCACTGCTTCGCCGTGTAGTCGCGGATGAACGCCTCGAAGAGCGGTCGGCCGATGAGGCCGATGCCGCGCTCCTCGAGGTTGCGCGCGGTCCTGGGGTCGTACTCGCCGGCCTGCTCGCGGATGAGGGCCCTGGCTTCGTCGGGCGGATACGCCGCCGAGAAGAACTGGTTGATCGTGCCGAGGTTGATGGGCAGCGGATACACGACGCCGTGATGGTTCGTGTAGACGCGGTGCACATAGGGCGTGAACTTCGTGAAGCGGTTCACGTACTCCCACACCGGCTCGGTGGAGGTGTGGAAGAGGTGGGCGCCGTAGCGGTGCACCTCGATGCCGGTCTCGGGCTCGGCCTCGCTGTAGGCGTTGCCGCCGATGTGGTGGCGGCGCTCGATGACGAGGACCTTCCGCCCCGCGGATGCCGCCCGCTCGGCGATGGTGAGGCCGAAGAATCCGCTGCCGACGACGACGAGGTCTGCATTGCTCTGGGGCACCCGACGATGCTAGCGGGCCGTTCCTGGACGGCCGTTCCGGCGCAATCCGTCACAGGCCGCAAGATTGACCGTCTTCTTGAAGGTTTGCATGTTTGCATGGCTTCTCGTGGCACGGTTCCGGACGAAGCTGGGCGCCCGCGTGCTCGGGGGCGCGAAGCGCGTTGCCCTCGCAGCCGCGCTGGGGGCGCTCCTCGGCGTGCTCTTCTACGGGCCCGCTGGAGTCGGCCTCGTGCAGCCGACGGATTCCGCTTCCGCGGCGGCGGCGAGCGACTGGGACGCCGGCGACATCATCGACGACTCGATCTTCTTCAACGCGAACGCGATGTCGGCGACCCAGATCCAGCAGTTCCTCA
>NZ_DAIEII010000068.1:0-11324 GCF_027352875.1 Gryllotalpicola sp. | reverse complement strand
GCGCCCGGGTCGGCGCCGACCGCCGCGAAGATGCGCTTCGCCAGCTCGGCCCAGCTCGCCGGCTCGCCCGCGTTGCTGAGGTTGTACGTGCCGAACGGGGCGCCGGTGTCGACGAGGTGCCGGATACCCCGGGCGATCTCGTCCGCGAAGGTCAGGCGGCCCACCTGGTCGTCGACGACCTGCGGGGCGATGCCGCGCCCGGCGAGCGAGGCCATCGTCCGCACGAAGTTCGCCCCGTCGCCGACGACCCAGCTCGAGCGGACGAGGTAGTGGCGCGGCACCGTGGCCACCAGCGCGTCGCCCGCCGCCTTCGTCTGGCCGTAGACGCCCAGCGGCGAGAACGGCTCGTACTCGTCATGCGGCCCGGCGACCGCGCCGTCGAAGACGTAATCGCTCGACACATGCACGAGGAGGATGCCGTTCTCCGCCGCAACCCGGGCGAGCCGGGCCACACCGACCGCGTTCGTCGCCCAGGCATCCCGCCTGCCCTCCGGCGTCTCCGCCAGATCAACCTTCGTGTACGCGGCCGCGTTGACGATCGTGCCGTAGTCACGCCAGCGGCGAGCGGTCGCGAGGCCGGGGTCGGCGATGTCGAGCGCGGCGCGGTCGGCGAACTCGGCGTCCGGGAAGTACGCGCGCAGCGCCCGGCCCAGCTGACCGTTGGCGCCCAGCACCAGGGTGTTGCGCGCGGCCATCGGCGTGACATCCGCCAGGCGCGGGTGCGCCTTGTCCTTATCCGAGACGGTCGCGTCGGCGAGCGGCACCGGCCAGGCGATCGCCGCCGTCTCATCGGCAAGATTGAGGAACGTGTACTCGGCCGCCGGCGACCAGTGATCGTTGACGAGGTATGCGTACGCGGTGTCAGGCTCGAGCGTCTGATACGCATTGCCCACCCCGCGCGGCACGAACACCGCCACGCTCGGATCGACCTCCACCGTGAACACCGCCCCGAAGCTCGGCCCCTCCCGCAGGTCGACCCACGCCCCGAACACCCGGCCGCTCGTCACCGAGACGAACTTGTCCCACGGCTCGGCGTGGATGCCCCGCGTCGTGCCCGCCTCGGGATTGAACGACACGTTGTGCTGCACCGGGCCGAAGTCGGGAAGGCCCGCGGCGAGCATCTTCTCGCGCTGCCAGTTCTCCTTGAACCAGCCGCGCGAGTCGCCGTGCACAACCAGGTCGACGACGAGCAGACCCGGAATGGGGGTCTCGCGCACGGCGAGCGGCTTGGGGTCGGCCATCCGGATCGCCCCTAGTGACCCTGCGCCACGTACTTGGCCTCGGTCGCCGCCTTCTGCGGCCGCCACCACGCCTCGTTCGCCCGGTACCAGTCGATCGTCGCCGCCAGACCGCTCTCGAAGCCGCCGTGCTTCGGCAGCCAGCCCAGCTCGGTGCGGAGCTTCGTCGAGTCGATGGCGTAGCGCAGATCGTGGCCGGCACGGTCGACGACGTGGTCGTAGGCATCCGCCGGCCGGCCCATGAGCGTGAGCACCAGCTCGACGACGTCCTTGTTGCTGCGCTCGCCGTCCGCGCCGATGAGGTACGTCTCGCCGATGACACCCTTCGCGAGGATCGTCAGCACCGCGGAGGAGTGGTCGTCGGCGTGAATCCAGTCGCGCACGTTGAGACCCGCCCCGTACAGCTTCGGGCGCACCCCGTCGATGATGTTCGTGATCTGGCGCGGAATGAACTTCTCGACATGCTGGTACGGGCCGTAGTTGTTCGAGCAGTTGCTGATCGTCGCCCGCACGCCGAAGGAGCGCACCCAGGCGCGCACCAGCAGATCGGAGGCCGCCTTCGTCGACGAGTACGGGCTCGACGGGTTGTAGGGCGTGCGCTCGGTGAAACGGTGCGGGTCGTCGAGCTCGAGATCGCCGTACACCTCGTCCGTCGAGATGTGGTGATACCGGATGCCATGCCGGCGCACCGCCTCCAGCAGCGTGTACGTGCCCACCACGTTCGTGTCGAGGAACGGGCGCGGCTCAGCCAGCGAGTTGTCGTTGTGCGACTCGGCCGCGTAGTGCACGACGGCGTCGGTGCCCCGGACGAGCTCGTCGACGAGGAGGGCGTTCTGGATGTCGCCCCTGACAAAGGTGAGGCGGTCGTCGGGCAGGCCCTCGAGAGAGGCGCGGTTGCCGGCGTAGGTGAGCTTGTCGAGCACCGTGACGTGCAGGTCGGTGTTCTCGATCACGTAGTGGACGAAGTTCGAACCGATGAATCCGGCGCCGCCCGTGACGAGGATCCGCTGCATGGCATCAGGGTACCGGTAGGCGGCTGCCCGCCCGCGGGATCTCGACGGTGCGCGTGCAGGCCGGCTGGTTCCGGACCCACGCGGTATCGACCAGGCGGTACCTCGGCGGGTCATGATAACGTTACTGACGGATTGCTCATCCGTCAGATTCGTAAGGACCACGATGCCGGCCACTCGATCAACCGCCCAACGCGGCCACCAGGCGGAGCTGGCCGCGGCCGTCGAACTGCTGCTGCACTCCGGGGCGGACGAGCTCGCGGCCGCGATCAGCGCAGCGAGCACGCCCACAGCTTCTCGTCGCCTTCGCAGCGTGCTCGACCTCGTCACCTACCGCGACGCCGTGATGCGGCTCGAGTACGACCTCGCCAACCTGCCCGCAGCGGTCCCTCCCGCTGCCAGCCGAGCCGCGCAGGCCACCGAGAACGCCTGGCGCGCGATGCAGGACGAGTTCGGCCTCCTCACCGCCGTCGAGGTCGCCGCCCAGGCGGGCGCCAGCAGGTCGAACCGCACCTATGCGTCCGATCAGAGGCGCCGCGGCCGCCTGCTCGGCATCAAACGGCGCAACGCCTACCTCTACCCCGGGTTCCAGTTCGATCCTGACAGCACGTCCGTGCGGCCCGTCATCGGACCGCTGCTCGCGAGTGCGGCGCTCCACGAGCGCAGCTCCGAGAGCGTCGCGCTCTGGCTCACCAGCCCGACCACCTATCTCGACGGCGACCGGCCCGTCGACCACATCGACAACGCCGACCAGGTGCTCGCCGCCGCCGAGGGCGCGTGGGGGGTCGAGTGGTAGCAGTCCCGGCTCCCCCGGAACCGCTCGACGCACTCGACCACCTGCTTGTCGCCGGCACCCTGATCCATCGGGTGCATTCCGTCGCCCGCGACGCCGACGCGTTCAACCCGGGCCGAGGCTCCCGCACCCGGTTCGCACCGATCCGCGACCCGAAGATCGTCCCGACGCTCTATGCCGCCGAAACGGCCGACGCGGCCATCTGCGAAACGCTCCTGCACGACGTGCCGCTGACCGGCGATCGGCTTCTGCTCGACGCCTACCGCTTCACCCGCGAATCGACACTCGAAGCCACCCGCGACCTGCGCCTCGCCAAGTTCATGGGCGATGGACTCCGCCGGTTGGGCGTCGACGCCTCTCAGCTCACCGCGACCGGGGCCGGTGACTACGGAAAGACCGCCGCGTGGGCCGTCGCAGCACACCGCGCCGGCTTCGACGGCATCGCGTGGATGAGCCCGCGCGAGAACACCGCCGCAGCGTATCTGCTGTTCGGCGACCGCGTGGGAGTGCGCGACGTTCGCCTGGCCCCCCACGGGCTGGGCCCGTTCACTCCGCCGGCGCCGGGATTCGACTGGCTCAGCACCTACTGCGCACGGGTCGGAGTCGACGTACTGCTCGCCTAGGTGAAGTCGGGGTCGGGGGCGTCCGCGTAGACGCTGCTCGACCAGTGGCGGCGGCCGCGGTTGAGAACCCCCTGCGACTCCTCGAGGTAGCACTGGCCGCACAGGGCCTCATAAGTCACCACCGGCCCCTCCGCCCCCGCCTCGTCGATGGCGACCTGGTCGCCCTCGAAAGTGAAGACCCCGCCCACCAGGCGCGCGTTGAAGATCGCCTTGCGGCCGCACCGGCAGATCGTCTTGAGCTCCTCGATGGAGTGCGCGATCTCGAGCAGACGCCGCGAGCCCGGAAACGCCACAGTCTGGAAATCCGTGCGGATGCCGTACGCGAGCACCGGGATGCCCTCGAGGACCGTGATGCGCAGCAGATCATCGACCTGCGACTCGGTGAGGAACTGCGCCTCGTCGATGAGGAGCGCCGAGATGTCCTGCCCGGCGATCGTCAGCGCGTGCTTGCGATGCTGGCTGAGCCGGAGGAAGACATCCGTCGACGGCTCGATCACGAAGTCGGCCGCACGCTCGGTGCCCAGCCGGCTCACGATGCGGTCGTCGCCCTTGGTGTCGACCGCAGGCTTCGCGATGAGGACGCGGTGGCCGCGCTCCTCGTAGTTGAAAGCCGCCTGCAGCAGCGCAGTGCTCTTACCCGAGTTCATCGCCCCGTAGCGGAAATACAGCTTGGCCACGCAGCGAGCCTAGAGCGCCGCTCGCCCTCCACAGCGCCGTCCACGCGGTCGAGGCGCCGGTGAACTCGCCCTGGTACCCGCGCCCCGTGCGCGCACGCCGGAATCTGCGCCGGTGCGGATCCTCTCGAGCGCCCTCAAAGCAACGGCATCCTGCCTGCTGCGATCCAGCACGCGATCAAACATCCTGTAGATACCCGGAGAATCCGCTATGACGATGAGGACCGGCTGCTTATCATCGGTTCACTGCCGGACGGCCAACTCATCGAGATCGTCGCCGTTCCGGCAGACGCACCGGAACGCATCATCCACGCAAACTACCTCAACCCCAAGTGGCTCGCCGGCCTGCGGCGCTGATCAATGACCGAGCACGACGACAAGTTCTACGAAGACGACGCCGAGCGCTTTGAGGCGTTTCTCGACGGTCTCGATCCCAGCACGCTCGAACGGCACGACGCCACGTATCTGCGCGCCATCGGGGAGGCGGTCGATGCTTTAGAGACCGCTGAGGCCCGACTCAACGCCGCGATCCAGTTCGCTCGCCAAAACGGAGAGGAGTGGGGATTGATCAACCTGCTGCTCAGCGATTCCCCGGTCACCAAGGATCGTCACTACGGCCCCACCGCGCCATCGGACGCGAGCTGATCCGGCCCCGTCCGAACGACTAGAACAGGGTCGGCTGAGCGAGGGACGACGACGCGACCTCCTCGAAGACGACCTGACGGTCGGGATCCGCCGTCATGCCGCCGGTCGCCCGGTCCTCCCGCGCCTGCTCGAGACCGTGCTTGCGGATGAGCGGCCGGATGCGGCCCGCAAGCCAGCGGCGGTACTCCGTGCCCGCGTACGCCCGGTCGCCGTACAGCCCCCGATACCGCTCGATCAGCTCGGGATGCTCGCGCTCGAGCCAGAAGAAGAACCACGGCTTCACCGGGCCGCGCAGGTGCAGCGCCGTGTAGAGCACGCTCGATGCGCCGGCCGCCCGGATCCGACCGAGCGCGAAGTCGAGGTGCTCGCGCGAATCGGTGAGGAACGGCAGGATCGGCATCAGGAACACCGTGCAGTCGAGGCCCGCCTCGCGAACCGCGGTCACCGTCGCAAGACGCTCCTGGTAGCGGGGCGTGCCGGGCTCGATGCTCCGCTGCAGCTCGTCGTCGAACACCGCGATCGACATCGCGACATCGACCGGGACCTGCTCGGCGGCCGTCGCGAGCAGCGGAAGGTCGCGGCGCAGCAGCGTGCCCTTGGTGAGGATGCTCAACGGCGTGCCCGAACCCGCGAGCGTCTCGATGATCTGCGGCATGAGCCGGTAGCGGCCCTCGGCCCGCTGATACGGGTCGGTGTTCGTGCCCAGCTGCACCGGCTGCGGGTCGGCGCGCCAGCCCGGCCTCGCCACCTCCTTCGCGAGCACCTCCCCCACATTGACCTTGACGACGATCTGGGTGTCGAAGTCCTTGCCGGCATTGAGGTCGAGGTAGGTGTGCGTCGGGCGCGCGAAGCAGTACACGCACGCGTGCTGGCAGCCCCGGTACGGATTGATCGTCCAGGCGTTCGGCATCCGCGGCGAGGAACCGGGAACATGGTTCAGCGCCGACTTCGCGAGGACCTCGTGGAACGTGACACCCGCGAACTCAGGGGTCTGGACGCTGCGGACGAGAGTGCTCAGGCGGGCCAGGCCGGGCAGGGCGTCAGCGGATTCCGCCTCGAGCCGCTGACCCTGCCATCGCACTCAAGAATTAGAACACGGATTCGAGGAAAGACATACAGAAAACCGCTGCACATCGAATACGTTGTGGGCGGCCCCCGGCGGCCGACCGGATCAGCGCCGGAGCTTGAGGACGGCCGACGTCGCCGCCATCGTGCTCGTCGCGAGCGCGGGATTCTCGTTCAACGACGTGCCCAGGGTCGGGATGAGCTCGCGGATCTGCGGCTCCCACGACGCCCACTCGGTCGGGAAGCACCGCTGCATGACGTCGAGCATGATCGGCACCGCCGTCGAAGCACCCGGCGAAGCGCCGAGCAATCCCACGATCGAGCCGTCGGATGCGGCGACGACCTCGGTGCCGAACTGCAGCACGCCGCCCTTCTGGGCATCCTTCTTGATCACCTGCGCCCGCTGGCCCGCGACGATCATGTACCAGTCCTTCGGATCGGCGCTCGGCAGGAACTTCTGAAGCGCCCGGAACTGGGTCTTCCTGCTCGCCGCGAGCTCGCCGGCGAGGTACCTGAGCAGCGGAATGTTGTCCTTCGCCACCGCGAGATACGGAATGATGTTCGCCGGGCGGATGGCGCCCGGCAGGTCGAACACGCTGCCCTGCTTGAGGAACTTCGGCACCAGACCCGCGTACGGGCCGAAGAGCAGCGAGCCCTTGCCGTCCACCAGGCGCTTGTCGAGGTGCGGCACCGACATCGGCGGGGCGCCGGCGGATGCCTGGGCGTAGACCTTCGCCGCGTGCTTCGCCACGACCTCAGGGTTGTCGGTGCGCAGGAAGAAGCCGCTCACCGGGAAGACGCCGTAGCCCTTGGCCTCCTTGATGCCGGAGCGCTGCAGCAGCTTGAGCGCCCAGCCGCCCGCACCGACGAACACGAACCTCGCGTTGAGCGTGCGCTTCGTTGAGCCGACGAGGCGCTTGACCGTGACCTTCCACGTGCCGTCCGCGCGCTTCTTCAGGCCGGTGACCTCGGAGTTGAGGTGGAGCTGGGCGCCGTTCGCGGTGAGGTGGTCGAAGAGCGCGTTGCTCAGTGCGCCGAAGTTCACATCGGTGCCGGCATCCGAGCGGGTCGCGGCGAACACTTCGTCCTTGGCGCGCTTCTCGATGAGCAGCGGCGCCCATTCGGCGATCTTCGCGGCATCCTCCGAGTACTCGATCTCGCTGAACAGCGGCTGCTTCTTCAGCGTCTCGTACCGCGCACGCAGGTACTCGACGTGATCCTGCTGGTTCACGAACGTCATGTGCGCGATCGGGTTGATGAACGCCGTCGGCTCGGGAAGCACACCCTCCTCGACGAGCTTCGCCCAGAACTGCCGGCTCTGCTGGAACTGCTCGTTGATCTGGAGGGCCTTCGACGGGTCGGCCGGATCCGGCATGTAGTTGAGCTCGCAGAGCGCACTGTGGCCGGTGCCCGCGTTGTTCCACGGGTTCGAACTCTCCTCAGCGACCGCACCGAGACGCTCGAAGATCTCGATCTTCCACTCCGGGTGAACGCGCTGGAGGAAAGTGCCGAGGGTGGCGCTCATGATGCCACCGCCGATCAGGACGACGTCGACAGGGGCGGAGTCACTCACGAATCGTCATCCTATTCTCTTGACGTCGAGACACTTCGTCTCAGGCAGCCGCGAGGCGCTTCGCCGCGACGATCTCGGCGATCTGCACGGCATTGAGCGCCGCGCCCTTGCGCAGGTTGTCGTTCGAGATGAACAGCGCGAGGCCGCGCCGGCCCGGCACGCCCTCGTCCTGGCGGATGCGGCCCACGAAGCTCGGGTCCTTGCCCGCCGCCTCGAGCGGGGTCGGGATCTCGACGAGCTGCACGCCCGGGGCATCCGCCAGCAGCTCGCGCGCCCGCTCGGGCGTGAGCTCGCGCGCGAACTCGGCGTTGATGGACAGCGAATGGCCGGTGAAGACCGGCACCCGCACGCAGGTGCCGCTCACCAGCAGCTCGGGCAGCTCGAGGATCTTGCGGCTCTCGTTGCGGAGCTTCTTCTCCTCGTCCGTCTCGCCCAGGCCGTCCTCGACGAGGTCGCCCGCGAACGGCACCACATCGAACGCGATCGGCTTCCGGTACACGTGCGGCTCGGGGAGCGCGACCGCACCGCCGTCGTGCACGAGGCCGAGCAGATCCTCGTCGGCCACCGCGGCGCGGGCCTGGTCGGCGAGCTCCTGCACGCCCTTGAGACCCGAGCCCGACACCGCCTGGTAGGTGCTCACGATGAGGCGCTCCAAGCCGGCCTCGGCGTCGAGCACCTTGAGCACCGGCATCGCCGCCATCGTCGTGCAGTTCGGGTTCGCGATGATGCCCTTGACCGCGTCGCCGATGGCATGCGGATTCACCTCCGAGACGACCAGCGGCACCTCAGGGTCCATCCGCCACGCGCTCGAGTTGTCAATGACGATCGCGCCCGCCGCGGCGAAGCGGGGCGCCGCGGCGCGCGAACCCGTCGCGCCGGCACTGAACAGCGCGATGTCGATGCCGGAGACATCCGCCGTGTCGACGTCCTCGACGAGGATCTGCTCGCCCCGGAATGGCAGCGTCGTGCCCGCCGAGCGGGCGGTGGCGAAGAAGCGGATGCTCTTCACCGGGAAGTCGCGCTCGTCCAGGAGCTGCCGCATGACCGCGCCCACCTGGCCGGTCGCGCCGACGACGGCGACGCGGAATCCCTCGTTCATGTCAGTCCCTTCCCGCGTTGCCGCTGCGTACCGGCGCGTCCGTCCGGACGGGCGCGCTCGTATCTACGGGCAACGTAACGCGTGCCATCAGCGGCCGGTGCCGGCGTAGACGACGGCCTCGGCATCGCCGTCGAGCCCGAACGCGGTGTGCACCGCCTGCGCCGCGGTCTGCAGGCTGTCGGCGCGCGTCACGACCGAGATGCGGATTTCGCTCGTGGAGATCATCTCGATGTTGATGCCGGCAATGCTCAGCGCCTCGAAGAAATTCGCCGAGACGCCGGTGTTCGTGCGCATGCCCGCACCGACGAGGGCGAGCTTGCCGATCTGGTCGTCGTACTGCAGGCTCTGGAAGCCGATCACCGGCTGGTCGGCCGTGAGCGCGGCGATGACCTTCTGGCCGTCGGCCTTCGGCAGCGTGAACGAGATGTCGGTGAGGCCCGTCGCGGCGGCGCTCACGTTCTGCACGATCATGTCGACATTGGCGCCCGCGCCCGCCACGACATTGAAGATCGCCGCCGCCTTGCCGCGCACGTCGGGAACGCCGACCACCGTGATCTTCGCCTCGCTGAGATCGGTGGCGATCCCGGAGATGATGGGCTCTTCCACTGTTCCGTCCTCACTGGTCGTGGACTCGCGCGCGATGCGCGCGGCGTACTGCTCGGCGGTCTCGTTGATGACAAGAGTGCCCTCGGCATTGCTGAAGCTGCTGCGGACATGAAGGGTCACGCCATGCCGGCGCGCGTACTCGACCGCGCGGATGTGGAGCACCTTCGCACCCGCCGCGGCGAGCTCGAGCATCTCCTCACTGGTGATCCGGTCGATCTTGCGGGCCATCGGGACGACGCGCGGATCACTCGTGAAGATGCCGTCGACATCGGTGTAGATCTCGCACACCGCCGCGTCGAGGGCGGCTGCGAGCGCCACCGCCGTCGTATCGGAGCCGCCCCGGCCCAACGTCGTGATGTCGCGGCTTTCGCGGCTGAAGCCCTGGAAGCCCGCGACGATCGCGATGTTGCCCTCGCGCAGCGAGTCGAGGATGCGACCAGGGGTGACGTCGACGATGCGGGCGGCGCCGTGACGGGAATCCGTGATCATGCCCGCCTGCGAGCCGGTGAAGGATTGCGCGCTGTAGCCCTGCGAGCGGATCGCCATCGCCAGCAGCGCCATCGAGATGCGCTCGCCGCTCGTGAGCAGCATGTCGAACTCGCGCGGGTCGGGCATCGGCGTCACCTGATGCGCAAGGTCGGCGAGCTCGTCGGTCGTGTCGCCCATCGCGCTCACCACGACGACGACGTCGTGGCCCGCCTTGCGGGTCTCGATGATGCGCTTGGCGACGCGCTTGATGCTCTCGGCATCAGCGACGGAACTGCCGCCAAACTTCTGGACGATCAGGGACACGAGGTCAATCGTACCGGGTGTGTTTCGGGGAAGTTTCGACCGTCAGACGACGAGGCGGCGGCCCTCGAAGGCCCGGCCCAGCGTGACCTCGTCGGCGTACTCGAGGTCGCCGCCGACCGGCAAGCCGCTCGCCAGCCGACTCACCTTCAGGCCCGGGGTGCCGGCGAGCAGACGCGACAGGTAGGTCGCCGTCGCCTCGCCCTCGAGGTTGGGATCGGTGGCGATGATGACCTCCTCGACCGCGCCGTCGGCGAGGCGCTGCACGAGCTGGCGGATGCGCAGGTCGTCGGGACCGACGCCGTCGATCGGCGAGATCGCGCCGCCGAGCACATGGTAGAGGCCCCGAAACTCGCGGGTGCGCTCGATGGCGACGACGTCCTTCGCCTCTTCGACGACGCAGATGAGGCGCTGATCGCGCCGCGGATCGCGGCAGATCGAGCAGCGCTCCTGCTCGGAGACGTTGCCGCAGATCTCGCAGAACCGCACCTTGTCGCGGACGATGAGGAGCGTCTCAGCGAGCTTGGTCACGTCGAACGACTCGGTCTGCAGGATGTGGAAGGCGATGCGCTGCGCGGACTTGGGGCCGATGCCCGGCAGGCGGCCGAGCTCGTCGATGAGGTCCTGGATGACGCCCTCGTACATCAGGACTCGGCCCCGAGGGTCGTGCCGGGGGCCTCAGCGGGCCGGGTCGACCAGGCGGAGGAGGCCGGGGGCAGCGGCTGCTCCTCGATGAACCGGGCGTCGAGGATCTCGCGGACGACGGCCTCGCCGTAGCGGGAGACGTCCTCGAACGCGGGAAGGGCACGCAGAGGAGAACGGCCGGCCGACGCGGACGCCGCCGAACCGTCGTTGCGGGACGGTCGGGCCGCCGGCGACGGTACGGAATCGACGCCTCGCGCCTCGTCAGGTTCCGGCTCGCGGTCCTCTTCGGGCTCGGGCTCGGACTCGGACTCGAGGACCGGGGCGACGGAGCCCGGGATCACGGCGGTCGGCCACGACGATGTCGAAGGTTCCGGCCGGCGGACGGATTCGCCGGAGCGGGCGTTTCTGGCCGATCTTTCCGCTGGCGGGGTGCTCGTCCGCCGACCGGCGCCGGAACCTGCCGACGGCGGCGTCACGGGCTCCGGCACGGCGGCGGGTGCAGGCTCCGCGGCGGCGGGTGCGGGCTCCGCGGCCACGGGTGCGGGCTCCGCGGGTGCGGGTGCG
>NZ_DAIEII010000054.1:0-17666 GCF_027352875.1 Gryllotalpicola sp. | reverse complement strand
CGTCGGCTGGGCGGCCCTCTGCATGCCCCTGCCTGCGGCTGTGACCGGATCGCCCGGTCTTCGGCGCGGCACGTCGAACCGGTGGCCGAAACGCGTCGCACCAAGCGGGCGCTTTGTTTCGACGGGATGATGTACTGGTTGAGTGGTGATGAGTCTCGAGGAGGCGCGTGCAGCGGACGCGGCTCTCACTGAGATCGATTGGAGCCTCCCGCCCGCGGGTGCGCGCATGTTCCGCTTCGACGCGCCAAGCGGGGCGCTCGCGGCATGGGAGATCGGCGACCCGGACGGCGATCGCGTGGTGCTCGTGCCCGGGGCGACGGGCTCGAAGGAGGATTTCAAGCTCCTCGCCGAGATTCTGGCCTCCGATGGGTACTTCGTGCAGTCATACGACATCGCCGGCCAGTACGAATCGGCGGATGCCGGGCCGGCTGGTCCCGATGCCTGGACCTATGACCTCTTCGTCGATGACATGACCGCGTTCCTCGAGGCGGGGGCGCCGGCCAACCTGCTCGGATTCTCGTTCGCCGGAATCGTGGCGCAGATGGTTGCTCTCGCGCGACCCGAACTCGTGCGCTCGCTCACGTTGCTCGCCACCCCGCCGCTGGCCGGTCAGGTGTTCCGGCGTGTCCGCATCGTCGGATGGTTGACCCGACTCCCGTTCTTCACCTCTCGAATCGGCGGCGGGGTGCTGCTGTGGAACGTGCGCACCAACTTCAGCAAAGTCACGCCTGAACGCCTCGCCTTCGCGAATGCACGCCTCGCGCTCACCCGGCGCGAAAGCGTCGACGGCATCATCGGACTCATGATGCGCACGCCCGATCTGCGGGTTCGACTGCGCGACCGGGCGCTGCCCGTACTCGTCGCCGCCGGTACCAAGGATCTCTGGCGAGCGCGCACCTATCGGCGCCATGCCAAACGGATGGGCGCGGAGAATGCGATCCTGGCGACCGGCCACAGTCCCTGCGAGACCACCCCGCATGAACTCGCCTTCCATATGCGCTCGCTCTTCGCCCGCGTGCCGGACGCCGCGGCCGAGCCCGCGCGATGAGCCGCTCCGGCCTTGTCACCGCGGTCATCCCCACCCGGAACGAGGCGGACAACATCCGCCCTCTGCTCGCCAGGATCGCCGCATCCGTCGGGACCCGGCCGATCGAGGTGCTCTTCGTCGACGACTCGACCGACGGCACCCCGGAGCAGATCGAGCTGATGGCCGCCGAAAGCACGTTCCCCGTGTCGGTGCTCCATCGGGACCGCCCGACGGGCGGACTCGGCGGTGCCGTGCTGGAGGGGATGCGGCGCGCCAACGGCGCGTGGGTGCTGGTGATGGATGCCGACCTGCAGCACTCTCCTGAGGTGTTGCCGATACTCATCGACACGGCCCTCACCTCGGAGGTCGATCTCGTCATCGGCTCGCGCTATCTCGAGGGCGGCTCGGTCGAGGGACTCGACGGCCCGTTGCGGGTCTTTTTCTCGCAATTCGGCACGCACCTGGCCAAGGCGCTCTTCCCGAGGCGCTTCCGCGATGTGACCGACCCGATGTCCGGGTTCTTCACTGTTCGACTCGCCGCAGTCCCGTTGAGCCGCGTGCGGCCGCGCGGGTTCAAGATCCTCCTGGAGATCCTCGCGCGCAGCAGCCTGCGGGTCGCCGAGGTTCCTGCACCCCTCGCCGCGCGCGCGGCCGGCGAGTCCAAGGCCGATGTCGTCCAGGTTTGGCGTCTGACGCGGCAGTTCACCAGCCTGCGCTTCGCGGGTTGGGTGCACTCCGTCTTCGACAGTCTGACGCCGCCGGGAGCCTCGGCGGTCCACGCAGCCAGACGCGTGCCGTAGTCGGCGCGTAGTTAGTTGGGGAGGGAGCCATGATCGCCCGTTTCCGGGCGGACCCGCCCCCGGGGGGAACGCTCAGCTGCATCGAACCGCTCGTTCCACCGCCCGCCCGCGCAGCAGCGGGCCGGAATGCAGACCGCCAGGACGATCGTGGCCATCACCGGATCCCGATGCGCTGATCGCCCAGCTCGGCGGCAGGGTGTCCGGCCGCTGAGTTGGGCGATCGCGTCTCCGATCAGGCAGGAACCGCGGTGTGCGTCTCGGCCTCGACGAGGTATCGCGTGTAGGCGGGAACCGTGAGGAACGACGGGTAGTCCTGCCCGAGTGCGACCTCGCGCAGCACATCGGCCGCATCGTCGAACCGGTCGCCCGGGGTGCGCGGCTGCTTCTCGAACTCGCGCTCGAGAATCCATTCGACGCGCTCCGCCAGCACGGGCCGACCGTCGTCGGCGATCGCGCCCTGGTGGATCCACTGCCACAGCTGTGACCGGCTGATCTCGGCGGTGGCGGCGTCTTCCATGAGGTTGTCGATCGCCGCCGCGCCGACGCCGCGCAGCCAGCTCTCGATGTAGCGCAGTGCGACCGACACGTTCGAGCGGATGCCGGCCTCGGTGATCCGTCCGCCCTCGATCCGGAGGTCGAGCAGGTCGGATGCCTCGACGTGCACATCCTCGCGAAGCCGATCCAGCTGGTTCGGCTTGTCGCCGAGCACCGCGTCGAATTCGGCGCGGGCGACGGGCACGAGGTCGGGGTGCGCGACCCAGGTGCCGTCGAATCCGTCGCCGGCCTCGCGGTGCTTGTCGGCGGTGACCTGCTGCAGCGCCCGCTCGGTGACCTCGGGGTCGTGACGATTCGGGATGAACGCACTCATGCCGCCGATGGCGTACGCGCCCCGCTTGTGGCAGGTCGCGACGAGGAGCTCGGTGTAGGCGCGCATGAACGGCACGGTCATCGTGATCTGGGCGCGGTCGGGCAGCATCCACGAGCGGCCGCGGTCGCGGAAGTTCTTGATGATGCTGAAGATGTAGTCCCACCGCCCCGCGTTGAGGCCGGCGCAGTGATCGCGCATCTCATAGAGGATCTCGTCCATTTCGAACGCGGCCGTGATGGTCTCGATGAGCACGGTGGCCCGGATCGTGCCGTGCGCGATGCCGAGCTGGTTCTCCGCGAAGGCGAAGACGTCGTCCCAGAGCCGCGCCTCGAGGTGGTTCTCGATCTTGGGCAGGTAGAAGTATGGTCCGGTGCCGGTCTCGATGAGCTTCGTCGCGTTGTGGAAGAAGTAGAGCCCGAAGTCGACGAGGCTGCCGCTGGCGGGTGAGCTGTTGCCGGCGCGGTTGACATAGGCGAGGTGCTTCTCGGGGAGGTGCCAGCCGCGCGGGCGGAACACGATCGTCGGGGTCTTCGCGCCCAGTCGATACTCTTTGCCGTCCGCGCTCGTGAAGTCGATCTGGCGGCGGATGGCGTCGTAGAGGTTGGCCTGGCCGCCGATGACGTTCGCCCAGGTGGGGCTCAACGCGTCCTCGCCGTCGGCGAGCCACACGTCGGCGCCCGAGTTGAGGGCGTTGATCGTCATCTTGCGGTCCGTCGGCCCGGTGATCTCGACCCGACGGTGCTCGAGGCCCGGCCCGGGCCCGGCGACCCGCCACTCGCCGTTCCCGCGGATCGCGGCCGTCTCGGGCAGGAACTCCGGGTCGTGGCCGTTGTCGATGCGCGTGAAGCGGACCCGTCGGTCGTGCAGGCGCTCCTGGCGCCCCGCAGCGAACTTGTCGTGGAGCTTCGTGAGAAAGTCGAGCGCCTCGGGCGTGAGGATGTCGCTCTGGCGCCCGCCCGAGTCGGCGAGCACCTCGATGCTGCTGATGCTCATGGTGACCCCTAGAACTGCTCGGTCTCAGTGGACCCCACGAGCGCGAGCGTCGCGCTCTCGGGGTTGAGGGTGGTGGAGACGCGGTCGAAGTAGCCGGCGCCGACCTCGGCCTGGTGCTTGGTCGCGGTGTAGCCGCGCGCCTCGGCGGCGATCTCGGCCTCCTGCAGCTCGACGTAGGCGCTCATCTGGCGTTCCTTGTAGCCGGTGGCGAGGTCGAACATCGCGTAGTTGAGGGCGTGGAATCCGGCGAGGGTGATGAACTGGAAGGCGTAGCCCATCGCCGAGAGCTCGCGTTGGAACCGGGCGATCTGGTCGTCGTCGAGGTGGCGCTTCCAGTTGAAGCTCGGCGAGCAGTTGTAGGCGAGCTGCTGGTCGGGGAACTCCGAGTGGATGCTGTCCGCGAAGCGCTTCGCGAGCTCGATGTCGGGCTCGCTCGACTCGACCCAGAGCAGGTCTGCGTACGGTGCATAGGCGTGGCCGCGCGCGATGACCGGCTCGATGCCGTTCTTCACGTCGTAGAAGCCCTCGCTGGTGCGCGTACCGGTGAGGAAGGGACGGTCGCGCTCGTCGACGTCGCTCGTCAGCAGGGTCGCTGCGAGGGCGTCGGTGCGCGCGATGATGATCGTCGGCACGCCGGCGACGTCGGCCGCGAGGCGGGCGGCGTTGAGCGTGCGCACGTGCTGGCTGGTCGGGATGAGGACCTTGCCGCCCATGTGGCCGCACTTCTTCTCGCTGGAGAGCTGGTCCTCCCAGTGGACGCCCGCGGCGCCGGCCTGGATCATCTGGCTCATCAGCTCGAAGGCGTTGAGCGGGCCGCCGAAGCCGGCCTCGGCGTCGGCGACGATCGGAGCCATCCAGTCGCGCGAGGTGCTGCCCTCTTCGACGAACTCGATCTGGCCGGCGCGCATCAGGGCGTTGTTGATGCGGCGCACCACGGTCGGCACCGAGTTGGCCGGGTAGAGGCTCTGGTCGGGGTAGGTCTGGCCGCTGAGGTTGGCGTCGGCCGCGACCTGCCAGCCCGAGAGGTAGATGGCTTCGAGCCCGGCGCGCACCTGCTGCACGGCCTGGTTCCCGGTGAGGGCGCCGAGGGAGGCGATCCACTGGTCGCGGTCTCCGGCGTTGCGCTCGATGAGCTCCCAGAGCTTCTCGGCGCCGCGGCGGGCGAGCGTGGCGTCCTCGCGGACCGGACCGCGCAGGGCGATGACGTCCTCTGCGGTGTAGTCGCGGCGGATGCCTGACCAGCGCGGGTTGATCGCCCATTCCGCCTCGAGGTCGGCTGCGGTCTGGATCTGGTCGCCGGGGCGGGTGCCGATGGGGGGCTGGCTGGTCATGTCGGGTTCCTTCATTCGTCTGTGGTGTGGGGCTTCGTTCAAGCTTGCGCGCCAGTCAAGCAATAATTTCCAGGATTTCTCCCAGAAATATCCACTGTTTTCTGATTTTCAGAAGAGCAAGCCGTGCGATGCTGTTCCCATGGCCATTTCGACGAGCCCCGAGATCGACGACGAGAGTGCGAACGACTCGCTCGCAATCGGACGGCGCATCCGTCATCTGCGCAACGAGCGCGGGATGACGGTCGAGACGCTGGGAGCGGCGATCGGCCGTGCCGCCTCGCAGGTCTCGGTGATCGAGAACGGTCGTCGCGAGCTCAAGATCGCCGAGCTGCAGCGCCTCGCCCGGGCGCTGGGGACGACGGTCGACGACCTGCTCGCCCCCGCGCCAGCCAGCAGGCGCGACGCGTTGGAGATCGCGCTCGAGCGGGCTCAGCGCGGGCCGTTGTTCGCCTCGCTGCGGCTGCCGGCGCTGCCGGTGCGCAAGAGCCTCAGCGACGAGGCGATCGAGACGATCCTCGCGCTCCACGGCGAGCTCGAGCGGCTCCACCAGCAGCGCGCCGCGACGCCGGAGGAGGCGCGCCTCGCCAATACCCAGTTGCGCGCTGAGCAGCGCAGGCGCAACAACTACTACCCCGAGCTGGAGAAGACGGCGGCCGGGCTTCTTCAGGCGCTCGGCCATCGCGGCGGCCCGCTGTCGCAGCGGGCGTCGTCGGAGCTTGCCGCCCACCTCGGCTTCACGCTGCACTACGTCCGGGATCTGCCCTCCACCACCCGGAGCATCACCGACCGCCGCAACGGACGGATCTACCTGCCGATCAAGCAGTCCGGAACCGACCCGCGTTCGGCTCTTCTCCAGGCTCTCGCGGCTCATGTGCTCGGCCAGCCGGAGCCCAACGACTACGGCGACCTGCTGCGGCAGCGGGTCGAGACGAACTACCTCGCCGGCGCACTCATGGTTGCCGAGCAGAGCGCCGTCGAGTTCCTCTCGACGGCGAAGGCGGCGCGCGAGCTCTCCGTCGAAGACCTGCGGGACGCCTTCGCGGTGAGCTACGAGACCGCGGCGCACCGCTTCACCAACCTCGCGACGCAGCACCTCGACATCCCCGTCCACTTCCTCAAGGTGCACTCGAGCGGCGCGGTCTCCAAGGCATACGAGAACGACGATGTGAAGTTCCCGTCCGACGCCCTTGGCGCGGTCGAGGGGCAGCGGGTGTGCCGGTGGTGGAGTGCCCGACAGGTCTTCGAGATCGAGGACCGCCTCAGCCCGTATCACCAGTACACCGACAAGCCCACTGGTACCTACTGGTGCACCTCGAGCATCCAGTCGTCCGCACAGGGCGACTTCTCGGTCAGCCTCGGCACGAAGTTCGCCCACGCGAAGTGGTTCCGCGGGCGCGACACGACGAAGCGTCTCGTCTCGACCTGCCCCGACCCAGCCTGCTGCAGCCAGCCATCCGACGTGCTCGCGGCCCACTGGGACGGCCAGGCCTGGCCGAGCGCGCGCCTCAACTCGTCGCTTCTGGCCGCGATGCCGCAGGGCACGTCGACGGGGATCGACACCACGGCCGTCTACGAGTTCCTGGAGCGGCACGCCCCGACTCGCGCGCTGTAGTTCTGGAACAGCCGCGCCTGAGGCCCCGCGCATAGAATCCTGGTGATGGCTTTCCTCGATTCGACGACCAGGCGGTCGCTCCTCGAGCCGAGCATCCGCCGCCCGGCGCGACGTGGCCTGATCGCCCGCCAGGTGTGGACGGTGGTCGGCATGTACGCCCTATCCAGGGTGTACTCGTCGGCGCTCATCGCGATCCTGCTCTGGATCGTCCTCGCCAACGGCTGGAGCGTGCCCAGCTACTACAGCGAGCCGTGGTATGTCCTTGCCGACGGGGCGCACTATCGCGACACGGTGAACTTCTTCACGTTCTCGGGCCTCTGGGACGGCGAGCACTACAACTACATCTTCAACCACGGCTATCCGGTGCATCCGCCCGTCGACGGCACCGGCGCGATCGCCCCGAACCCGTGGGCGTTCCTGCCGGTCTACCCCCTCGTCGTCAAAGGCCTTTCGGTCGTCACGGGGTTCGGATTCTTCTCGCTCGGCACCGTGTTCTCGATGGTCTGCGGCCTCGGCGCCGCGATCGCGCTCTATTTCCTCGTCCACGACCGCGCCGGTCACAAGACGGCGCAGTTCGTCACCGCCCTGTTCGCCTTCGGGCCGCTGGGATTCCTGCTCCAGACGACATACGCCGAGAGCCTGTTCTTCCTCCTCATGTTCAGTGCGATGCTGCTCTTCCAGCGCGAGCGCTACTGGCTGATGACGATCCCCGCGTCGATCGCGGCATTCACCAGACCCGGCGAAGTCGCGCTTGCGGCGGCGGTGCTCATCGTGTTCTGCGTCAAGTGGTGGCGGGCGCACTTCGCTCTCGAGCGCGTGGAGTTCCCCTGGCGGCAGCGCATCGCCATGATCGCCGCGGGTCTCATCACCTTCGTCACTGGGATGGCGTGGCCCGTCGTCGGCTCGATCGTCACGGGGCTGCCCGGCCTCTACATGTCGACGGAGCTCTCCTGGCGGGTCGACCTCATCGGGTACGCCCCGTTCGTGCCGTTCGCGGCACCCTTCGAGTTCTTCGGTCGCTACACCGGCGCGTTCGGTGTCGTCTTCGCCGCGGCAGCGGTGGCGGGGTTCGCCTACTGGCTCTTCCGGCGTCGGCTGCGTCGCCTCGGCATGCCGATGCTCGCGACGGTCGGCTCGTACGCGCTCTACCTCTTCGCGGTCGTGACGCCGACGCAGAGCTTCCTGCGTCTGTGCATGCCGCTCATCCCGATGTTCGCCGACCCGGCCATCGCACTGTCGGCGAAGTGGCGGCGGGTCGTCTTCTATGGTTTCGCGGCCCTGCAGGTCGTCTTCATCGTCCTGCTCTGGTACCTCACGAACCCGTAGTGCGCCGGATGCCGCGGGGCGATGGCGGCACCGCCGCCAGCCCGATCCGGATGGGACGGCCCTCTTTCCCGGCTGATATGCTTTACCGGTTCGCCGTTCGTCAGTTCGGCTTTCGCCTGCGCCTGTAGCTCAACGGATAGAGCATCTGACTACGGATCAGAAGGTTGGGGGTTCGAGTCCCTCCAGGCGCACCAGAAACTCCTGATAAGCACGGATTTTGCGGGGCGCTGTTGTGCCCAAGCATGTTCCGATGACACGGTTTCGTACACGCTTTCGGACTCGATTCAGTGTCGCCTCCACCCTCCCGGACGGTGCGAGCCTTGACTTTCTGCGGTTCTTCGATGCACGACGAAGTGACTCCGGAATCATGCTTAGTCACCTACCCCTGCTTTGGCACCAAAACGGCTCCGGCGGCAATCTCATCGGTGGGAACCGTTCGTTACCAGACGCGGCGGTCTGCACTTGTCGGGATCCCACTGGCAGCCGCTAGGGTGCGGTCGTGACAGATGCACAAGCCGCCCCGGCTGGGTGGTATCCCGACGGCTCAGGGCGACTGCGTTGGGGGGACGGCGCGCGATGGACGGACAATTTCGCGCCTCTGCCGGATCCGGTGGGCACGCCGGCCGTTGGCACCTCGGCTTCGAAATCACGAGCGGAGTTGAAAGCAGACAAGAAGGCGGCGAAGGTTGCGGCCAAGCAGGCTGCTGTAGAGACGAAGCGTGTAGAGACGAAGCGAGTGGAGCAAGAGGTCAAGGAGGCCGCTGCTGCTGCGCGCGCAGAAGCGCGGGCCGTCGCGCAGGTTCGGGCCAAGATGAGTGCGCTGCCGCCTGCGGCCAACCCTGTTGAGCAGGCGCTGCGCGAAGCGGTATTTGGGGCGGATGGCGGACAGCTTGAGCTCACCGAGTTCCCGCTCTGGGGTAACCAATTGCCGAACACCGAAGTCGCCGACGAGGCGTATCACCGAGAGTCCTTGGCCGCGCTCTACCGACCGCGGACTCGTACCCCGGGCGACGAGTTTCTCGCGACGGCTCACCTCGTGCCGGAGATCATGGCCGACCATCCCGAGGCGGTACGCATCGACGGAAGAGGCTGTCGGTATGTTGACACCCGCGACTTCCGCGGACATCCTGCCGGTCGTCGACAAGGCCGAGGAAGCCGGACGGATCGCGGTGGCGCGCGGGTATCTTTCGGGGAACTCGCTGAACGTCGACCTATCCCTGTCGGTGGCGCGCACTGTGGACTTGGATGAGGACTGGATTCGTGAGAACCTCGCGGCGAGCGCGTGACGACGAAAATGGGTTGCTCCGGGCTTGAGAGCCTCTTGTCTTCACGTTCCGAGTTTTGCCCGCTCCACAATTCATGGAACGAGTGCTTTCCTGGAGCGCCAGTGGATCCAGATGCAGCAAGCTGATTGACACGTCCGGATGATATGTAAAAAATCACGGTGATTCTTTACATGTCTTACGGGTATGGCAATAGAGTTTGCAGATGGCTTGGACCGCTTCGGACCCATATAACGAGCTGCCTCTGCTGCCGCCGCGCGTCGAGATCGAGACCAAGGCGGTTTTGAAGGCGGCGGTGGAGGCGCGTGCCGCGTTGGCGGCCCTGGACCAGGCATCCCGGAGGATTCCGAATCCGAGCGTTCTGATCAACACCATCCCGGTCCTGGAGGCGCAGGCCAGCTCGGAGATCGAGAACATCGTCACGACGACGGACGAGCTGTTCCGGTTCGCCGAGGACGAGGACTCCGCGCCGGAGCCGGCGACGAAGGAGACGCTGCGCTATCGGACCGCCCTCTTCGCCGGGTGGCAGGCAATCCAGTCCAGGCCCCTCACGGTCACCACGGCGGTAGAGGTATGCACCACGATCAAGCGGCGACAGATGGACGTGAGGAAGCTGCCCGGCACGATCATCGCGAACCCCGCGACACGATCCGCTATCTACACGCCCCCGGTCGGCGAGAAGCTCATCCGCGACAAGCTCGCGAACTGGGTGGACTTCGTCCACGGCGATCACGGCCTCGACCCGCTGGTAGTGATGGCGGTCGCCCACTACCAGTTCGAAGCGATCCACCCCTTCGAGGACGGGAACGGCCGCACCGGCCGCATCCTGAACGTGCTGCTGCTGGTCGAGGCCGGCGTGCTGCAGCTTCCAGTGCTGTTCCTATCGCACTACATCATCCGCAACAAGGACGCCTACTACTCGCTCCTGCTCGACGTGATCGCGAAGGGCAGCTGGGAGGAGTGGATCCTCTTCCTTCTGGAAGGTCTTCGCGAGACCGCGCTGTCCACCCTGCACAAGATCGACGCGATCGCCGAGCTCCAGCGGAACATGCGCGCGGTGATCCGCGAGATCACCCCGGGGGGGGCGAACGCAGACCTCCTTGCCGTGCTCTTCGAGCAGCCCTACAGCCGCATCAAGAACGTGATGGAGCGGTGCGGGGTCTCGCGGCCGACCGCGACCCACTGGCTCAACGAGCTCGTCGCAGTCGGCGCCCTGAAGGATTTGAAGATCGGGAGGGATCGGCTCTTCATCAATACCGCGTTCCTGAACGTGCTCGTTCGCAACGAGGACGTTCCGAGCTCTCCGCGAAAAGCTGGCAGACCGAGGCGCCGCTGCGCATGATCATGAACAACCTCGACCCGGATGTGGCCGAGCGCCCGGACGATCTCGTGGTCTACGGCGGCTCCGGCCGTGCGGCTCGCAGTTGGGAGGCGTTCGACGCGATCGTCCGCACGCTCAAGGACCTCGAGTCCGATGAGACGCTGCTCGTGCAGTCCGGCAAGCCGGTCGGTGTCTTCAAGACGCACGAGTGGGCGCCGCGCGTGCTCATCGCCAACTCGAATCTGGTGGGCGAGTGGGCGAACTGGCCCGAGTTCCGTCGGCTTGAAGCGCTGGGTCTCACCATGTACGGCCAGATGACCGCTGGCTCGTGGATCTACATCGGCACCCAGGGCATCCTGCAGGGCACCTACGAATGCTTCGCGGCGATCGCGCGCAAGAAGTTCGGCGGCTCGCTCGCCGGTACGATCACCCTCACCGGCGGCGCCGGCGGAATGGGCGGCGCGCAGCCGCTGGCGGTCACTCTCAACGACGGCGTCGTGATCGTGATCGACGTGGACATCGCCCGTCTGCAGCGCCGCATCGATCACGGCTACCTCGACGAACTCGCGGTAGACCTCGACGACGCCCTCGTTCGGGCGAATGCCGCCAAAGCGTCGAAGACCCCGCTGTCGATCGGCCTCGTCGGCAACTGCGCGACGCTCGTGCCCGCCTTCCTGGAACGCGGCGACATCGAAATCGATATCGTCACCGACCAGACGAGCGCGCATGACCCGCTGAGCTATCTGCCCGAGGGCATCTCCGTTGAGGACTGGAAGGTCGCAGCAGCCGCGGACCCCGCGAGCTTCACCGAGCGGGCCCACGAGTCGATGGCGAAGCACGTGCGCGCCATGGTCGGATTCATGGATAAGGGTGCCGAGGTCTTCGACTACGGCAACTCCTTGCGCGAAGGTGCGCGTCTCGGGGGCTACCCGAACGCGTTTGCGTTTCCCGGCTTCGTACCGGCGTACATCCGACCGCTCTTCGAGGAGGGCATGGGACCGTTCCGCTGGGTCGCGCTCTCCGGCGATCCGGCCGACATCGCGGCCACAGACCGGGCGATCCTTGAGCTCTTCCCCGAGAACGAGTCGTTGCGTCGCTGGATCACAAAAGCGGGCGAGAAGGTCCGCTTCGAAGGTCTGCCCGCTCGTATCTGCTGGCTCGGATACAAGGAGCGGCACCTTGCGGGCTTGAAGTTCAACGAGCTGGTGGCGAACGGGACCATCTCCGCGCCGATCGTCATCGGCCGCGACCACCTCGACTCCGGTTCGGTCGCCTCGCCTTATCGCGAGACCGAGGCGATGCTCGATGGCTCGGACGCGATCGCGGACTGGCCGCTCCTCAACGCCCTGCTGAACACCGCGTCCGGCGCGACCTGGGTATCGATCCATCACGGCGGCGGGGTCGGCATCGGTCGATCCATCCACGCCGGTCAGGTCATCGTCGCGGATGGCACCGACCTCGCGGCCGAGAAGCTCTCCAGAGTATTGGAGAACGATCCGGGCACCGGCGTGATGCGGCACGTCGACGCAGGATACTCGCGCGCCGCCGAGGTCGCCAAGGAGCGCGGGTTGCGCGTCCCGATGCTGGAGGGCTGACGTGCCCGGGGCGACCGCGCTGTCCGAGGACGGCTGGGACGTTGTCACGCTGCTCGACGAGATCGACGGGATTGGGCGCGATCCGAGTCGCGGCGGCTGGTCGCGGCACGTCTTCGACGACGCCGAATTGCAGTTGCGCGACTGGTTTCTGACCAAGGCCGTATTGCTGGGCCTCACCGTCGAGGTGGATCGGAACGCCAACCTCTGGGCGTGGTGGGGCGCTCCGGCACGGCCAGGAGACAATGCGATTGCAGTCGGCAGCCATCTCGACTCCGTTCCCGGTGGCGGCGCTTACGACGGGCCGCTCGGTGTCACGTCCGCCCTGGCGGCGTTCGCACGTCTCCGGGCGGAGGGGTTCGAGCCGACAGTTCCGATGGCGGTCGTGGTCTTCATGGAGGAGGAGGGCTCCCGCTTCGGCCTGGCCTGTCTGGGATCCAAGCTGATGTCGGGCGCGATCGACCCTGAGCGCGTGGCAGCGTTGATGGACAGCGGCGGCGCGACATTGGCCGAGGTCGCACGCAGCAACGGCGTGGATCCCGATGACCTCGGTCGCGACGACGACCGGATCGCTGCTCTCGCGGCCTTCGTCGAGCTGCACGTGGAGCAGGGCCGCGGCCTCGCCGACCTCGGTGCGCCGATCGCGGTGGCGTCGTCGATTCTCGCCCATGGCCGCTGGCGGCTGAGCTTCGGGGGCGAGGGCAACCACGCCGGCACCACCGCAATGGCCGATCGTCGCGACCCGGTGGCCGCGTTCGGGACCGCAGTGCTCGCGGCGCAGCGCGCGGCGACGGTGCGCGATGACCCGGGGCGTGGCGCGCACAGCCGCGCGACGATCGGCCGGATGGTGGCGGTGCCGGGCGGCACGAACGTCATCGCCCGCCGCGTCGATGCCTGGCTCGATGTGCGCGCCGACGGCGACGTGGAAGCGCGCAGCCTGGTCGACGAGATCGTTGCCACTGCGCACGAGGGCGCAGCAGCGCACGGGTGCACGCTGGAGGTCGCGGCGGAGTCGTACGGATCGCGTGTCGATTTCGACCCGGCTCTGCGCGAACGGATCGCGGGTCTGCTCGGCGGGGCGCCTCTCCTCGCGACCGGAGCGGGGCACGATGCAGGCGTGCTCTCTGACGTGCTCCCAACGGCGATGGTGTTCGTGCGCAATCCGACAGGCGTCTCGCATGCGCCCAGCGAATCATCGAGCGATGAGGACTGCCGCGCCGGAGTCGCAGCACTGGTCACGGTCGTCAGGGATCTCGCCTCGTGACGACTGTCACTCTCGCCGGCGGAGGCAATGGCCACTCGCACGCGTTTCATCGCGCGCTGCGCGGTCGCACCCACCGGGATGGCGGCGACTTCTGGGCCTGGCGCGAGGCGATGTACCGCGTCGCCGCGGTGCTGGACCCCGAGCTGTACGGCCGACTCGCCGAGGCTGTCTTCGCCGAGATGCTGGTGAGCGGCTACACGGCGGTCGGCGAGTTCCACTATGTGCACCACCGTCCGGACGGTGGTGCCTACCGCGACCCGAACGCGATCGGGCGCTCCCTCGCCGCCGCTGCCGAACGGGTCGGCATCCGTCTCACGCTCCTCGACACTTGCTACCTTGCGGGCGGCCCCGGGCGCGCTCTCGAACCGATTCAGGCGCGCTTCTGCGACGGCAGCGCTGCGGCCTGGCTGGAACGTTGGCATGCCCTCGCGGATGCGACCTCCGATCGGGTGTTGATCGGCGCCGCCATCCATTCCGTCCGAGCAGTGCCGCCCCCTGCGATAGCCGAGATCGTCGCCGGAATACCCCCTGAAGTTCCTCTGCACGTCCACCTCTCCGAGCAGCCCGCCGAGAACGCCGCGGTGATGGAGGCCTACGGCAGGACTCCAACGCAAGTGCTCGCGGATGCGGGCGCGCTCACCGCGCGGCTTTCCGTCGTGCACGCGACTCACCTCACCGAAGAGGACATCCAGCTGCTCGGCGCGGCGGGCGTGACGGCCGTGTTGTGCCCGACGACGGAGGCGGACCTCGGAGACGGGATCGGCCCTGCCCGCGAGCTTGCGGATGCCGGCGCCGTGATCGCGCTCGGCTCCGACCAGAACACCGTCATCGACCCGTTCCTCGAGATGCGCGGACTCGAGGCGGGGGAACGGTTGCGCTCGCTCGCTCGTGGGCGGTTCAGTCCGTCCGAACTCGACGCGGCGCGATCGACGGGCGGCTACAGGGCGCTCGGCTGGGCCGACGCGCTGGACACGCTCGAGGTGGATGCGGATTCCGTACGCACCGTCGGCGCGAGCTTCGACCAGGTGACGCTGGCCGCCACCGCGTCGGACGTCCTGCGCGTGCTGGTGGGCGGCGAGCTCGTGGCCGAGCGCGGCCGGTTGGCCGACGGCCGTGATCCAGCGAAGCTGCTCGCAGCGGCGCTCTCCGAACTCGACGTTCTGACTGGGTATGTCCGATGACGGCCACCCTCATCACCTCGATCGGTGAATTGACGACGCAGACGGACGAGTGCGGCACCCTGCACGACGCCGCCATCGTCATCGATGGCGAGCGGATCGCGTGGATCGGCGCCGCGACCGATGCGCCCCCGGCCGACGAGCGCGTCGACGTCGCCGGCCGCGCGGTGCTGCCTGGCTGGGTCGACTCGCACACCCACCTCGTCTTCGCCGGCGACCGTGCGGCCGAGTTCGTCGATCGGATGGCCGGTCGGCCCTATGCCGCCGGCGGCATCATGACCACCGTGGGGGCCACGCGTGCCGCGTCCGACGCCGAACTGCGTGCGCACGCGCTTCGCCTGCGCGCCGAGGCGCTTGCCGGCGGTACGACGGTACTTGAAGCGAAGACCGGCTACGGTCTCGATCTCGACTCCGAAGAGCGGCTGGCCCGGATCTCAGCCGAGGTAGCGGATGCGGTCACCTTCCTCGGCGCCCACGTCGTACCAGCCGGCGTCGGCAGGCGGGAATACCTGGATCTCGTAACCGGTCCGATGCTTGCCGCGGTGGCACCGTACGCCGCCTTTGTCGACGTATTCTGCGAGGCGGGCGCCTTCACGGTCGACGAGTCCCGCGAGGTACTGCTCGCAGGCCGCGCCGCGGGTCTCGGCCTCAAGGTGCATGGCAACCAACTCGGCGAATCCGGTGGCGTCGGCCTCGCCGTCGAGCTCGGCGCGGTGAGCGTCGACCACGTGAACCACCTCTCAGACGCGGACCTCGACGCTCTTGCCGGCGGCATGACGATGGCGACGATCTTGCCGGGAGCCGACCTGTCCACTCGCGAGGCGCTTGCGCCGGCGCGCCGTCTAGCTGACGCTGGCGTGCGGCTCGCGATCGCCTCCAACTGCAACCCGGGGACCTCGTTCACGACGAATATGCAATTCTGCGTTGCAACGGCCGTGCTGCAGCACCACCTGAGCATCGAAGAGGCGGTGGCGGCGGCCACCACCGGCGGCGCGGCCGCGCTCTCTCTCGACGTCGGCCCGGACGCGGTCGGGCGCCTGGCTGTCGGGGGTTTCGCGAGCTTTCAGATACTAGGCGCTCCGTCGATCGCTCATATCGCCTACCGGCCGGGTATGCCGTTGGTCGACGCTGTATGGCTGCGCGGCCGACGAGACGAAGGGCAGTTTCTACCGATCGTTGCGAATCGGTTCTCGCATCCATCGTGTCATCAGTTGCGCGGGTGACCGATCGCCGAGGATCAGACGGGGTCGGTCGTTGAGTTCCTCGCTGACTTCTCGGAGGCGTTGATCGGTGAACTGGTCCAGATCGACGCCCTTCGGAAAGTACTGCCGTAATAGTGGAGTGGTCCCCGTGCACCGTCACCAACGTCAAATGCTGATCAAACCGACCGGTCCCACCCATGGGAGCCGGATCCATTGGAAGTCGGCGTGGCTGAACCACGGCTGGCCGACCGGGGCCACTCCAGAGCTCGGAGCCGTGGCGTGATTTCCGGGGCAGAACCACGTGGCGTACGTCTCCGGCATCCTCTCGACCGGCGACGTCGTCATCGACGAGCACAACATGGGCGGCCACCACGAGTACGACCAGCGCGTGATCAGCGCGTCCGCGGCCCAGTTACCTGTACGCGCCCCCGCGGTAGCGCGTCCGGAGGTCTACGCCCGCGCGGACAGCGCGGCGACCGCCGCCGCGGCCCGGTCGATGAAGCGCCGGTACGCCGTGAGGGATGCCTCGGCGACCACCGCCCGGAGCACGAGCTCGTCGACGACCTCGCGGTAGGCGGTCGCCCCCGCCAGCAGGCTCCCCTCGTCCGTCGCGGCGATCGTGGTGTCGATCGCCCGCACGCCGAGCCGCTCGAAGTTCGCGGCGTAGCCGGGGTAGGAATCGTACCCGGCGGCCTCCGCCTCCAGCGCGCCGCGGGCGTCAGCATCCACGGTGGTGCGGACGTAGAGGATACCGCGCGGGCCCGTCCCGCCCTGGTCCCGCAGCTCGCCCATCGCGGCCGCGGCGGCGGACGGGGTCAGCCAGTTCCACAGCACGCCGTCCGCCTCCTCGGCGGCGAGGCGCCGCATCCGCGGGCCCAGCGCGCCGACCACGATGCGCGCGGAGGTCAGGGCGCGCAGCTCGCGGAGGGCGCTGCGGGTCGCCGCCACGGCGTGCGGCGCGTTCCCGGATCCGATGCCGAGGACCAGCCGCTCGGTGGGGAGCCCTGCCGCCGCGGCGGCGATCTGCCCCGGACCGCGGCGGTCGATCGGTACCACGCCGGTCGCGAGCCGTAGCGTCGTGGTGGCCTCGGCGACGGCGGCGAGCCCCGCGAGGGCGTCGCCGTCCGGGGTGTCGTTGAGCCAGAGGGTGTGGAAGCCGGCGGCCTCCGCGGCCGGTGCGAGCTCGCGGAGCCAGCCCGGATCCGTGGCGCCGGCCAGGCCGAGCGAGACCGCGCTCACCGCGGACTCCGGTGGCCGAGAGAATCGTGCGTCATGGAGCCCACGGTACGGCGGTTTGCCGGCGCGTGAGGACGACTCCGTCCGCCATCGGCCGATGACGCGCGATCAAGCCGAAGCGCTACTGGCATCACCCGCGGCAGCAGCGTGCGGGTGACGGGCTCGGCGAGGACGTTCGCATCCAGGACAAGGACGAACTCACTCACCGAAGAGCTCTGCTTCGATCTCCGGCGCCATCGCCTCTGGCCATCACCATCAAGCACCATCTGCTGGTGGGAGAACCCCCTGAACTCGGCCTCGGAGATCCGATGATGCGTTTCGACTTCGGTCGCCTTGCGTCGTTCCACCTGTCGGCGGCGCTCGAAAACTGGACAGTAGCGGCGATGTCGACGGCGCTCGAAAACTGGCCACGATCGGCGCGGCGGCGGAACCGTTCAGAATTCGAGCGCCGCCGGCACCGACCACTCGACCCGCTCCGCGATCACCGTCGCCGGCATCGACGGGTGCTCGGCCAGCACCGCCCTGACTCTCGCCTCGAACGGCGAGAACGACGTCGGCTGCGGCGGCCGCTCATACTTCGGCGGCTGCTCCGACCTCACGGCCGCGGCGACCGTATCCCGCGCGATGCCGAGA
>NZ_DAIEII010000026.1:0-12987 GCF_027352875.1 Gryllotalpicola sp. | reverse complement strand
GCGGCGCGCACCTCCTCCGAGGCGGTGAGCAGGATGCGCACCGGGGCGTCCGGCACGGTCACCGTCGTGATGTCGCGGCCCTCGATGACGATGCCGGGGCGGTCGGTCGCAGCGGCGATCGACCGGAACAGCGCATTGAGGTGCTCGCGCACGGCGGGGACGCGCGCGACCGTGCTCACGATCGCCGAGACCGCGGGGTCGCGGATCGCCTCGGTCACGTCGACCCCGTCAACCCGCACCCAGAAGTCGTCGGGGTCGGTGCCGACCGCGTAGTCGAACGAGCCGAGCGAGGCGGCGACGGATTCCGCGGAATCCAGGTCCGCCCCCGCGTGCCGGGCGTGCCAGGCGAGCGCCCGATACGCGGCCCCGGTGTCGAGATAGGCGTAGCCGAGGCGCCGCGCGACCGCCTTCGACACGCTCGACTTGCCGCTGCCGGCCGGGCCGTCGATCGCGACCATGACGGGCGTCATCCGCTGATCGTCCAACCCAGATCGGTGAGGCCGACGATGGCGCGCTCGCGCGATTCGGGCACGACGAAGATCTCGGCGAGGCCCACCTCGGCGCCGGGCGAGTGCTCGAAGCGCAGGTCCTCGACGTTGACCTCGAGCTCGCCGAGGTGCGCGAAGAGCCGGCCGAGCTGGCCGGGGCGGTCGGCGAGCAGCACGACCAGGCTCGTGAAGCGCTGGTCGTGGCCGTGCTTGCCGGGGATGCGGGCGACGCCGGCGTTGCCCGAGGCCAGCAGCTCGGCGAGCGCCAGATGGCTGCCCGGCGCGTCGACGGCCTCGAGCACCGCGGCGATGCGGTCGAGATCGACGCTGTAGGCGCGCAGGATGGGGGCGACGGCGGCGGCGTTGGCCGAGAGGATCTGCACCCAGAGCTCCGGCTGCGAGCCCGCGATGCGGGTGGTGTCGCGCAATCCAGCGCCGGCGAGGGCGAGCGCGGCATCCGATCCGTCCAGCAGTCGGCGTGCGAGCAGCGTCGAGATCACCTGGGGCGCGTGCGAGACGAGCGCGACGGCGGCGTCATGGGTCTCCGGGTCCATCGCGACGATGTTCGCGTCGAGGTCGCGAGCGAGATCCTCGACGACCTGCACGGCGTCCCGCGGGTTCTCGGCGCGGGCGCTGACCACCCACGGCCGGCCGATGAAGAGATCGGCGCGGGCGCTGATCGCTCCGCCCCGCTCGCGCCCGGCGAGCGGGTGCGAGCCGACGTAGCGGGCGAGGTCGACGCCCTTGGCCCTGAGGGCCGCGAGCGGGGCGGCCTTGACGCTCGCGACATCGGTGACGACGGCGTCCGGGAACAGGGCGAGTTCGGCGGCGACGACGTCGGCGACGACGTCGGGCGGGGTCGCGACGACGATAAGGGCGGGATGGTCGGCGGTCGACGGCGCACTCGCCGCACGCCCCGCTCCGTAGTCGATCGCGAGGCGCAGATTGGAGGGCGAGGCGTCCGCCAGGACGACGTCGACGCCTTTCGCGGTGAGGCCCAGGCCGATGCTCCCGCCGAGCAGGCCGGAGCCGACGATGCGGACGGTTCCGCTGACGCGCGAGGAGGTCACTGGGGGTCTTTCCGGTCGGATTCCGCCGAGCGCGCGAGCGTCAGCAGCTGGCCGAGTTCCACCTTAGTGAGATCGCGGGTCGCTCCCGAGGCGAGCGAGCCGAGGTGCAGCGGGCCGAAACTGCGCCGCACGAGCTCGATGACGGGGTGGCCGACGGCGTCGAGCATGCGCCGCACGACCCGGTTGCGACCGGAGTGGATGGTGAGCTCGACGAGGCTCGCGCCGCCCTGGCCGGCGCCGCCGACGAGTTTCGCGGCATCCGCGGCGATCGGCCCGTCCTCGAGCTCGATGCCCCGCTTGAGGAGCTGGATCGTCTGCGGAGTCACCTCGCCGCGCACCTTGGCGAGGTACGTCTTGGAGACGCCGAAGGAGGGGTGCGCGAGCACCTGGGCGAGCTCGCCGTCGTTGGTGAGCAGCAGCAGGCCGCTCGTGTCGTAGTCGAGGCGGCCGACGTTGAAGAGCCGCTCCGGGTAACCGCCGGTGAACTCGGTGAGGTCGCGGCGGCCCTTGTCGTCGGACGAGGACGAGATGACGCCGGTCGGCTTGTTGAGCATGACATAGCGCTTGCTCGCGTCGAGCTGCACGGCCACCCCGTCGACGGCGACCTTGTCGGCCTCGGGATTCACCCGGGTGCCGAGAGTGGTGACGATCTGGCCGTTGACTCGGACGCGCCCGGCGACGATGAGCTCCTCCGCGACGCGACGGCTCGCCACGCCGGCGGCGGCGAGCACCTTCTGCAGGCGCTCCCCCGGCACGCCGAGGGCGTCGGGGTGGAGCGGCTTGGGGCGCAGCGGACCTGGCACGGTCACCGCACGTCCTGGTCGAAGCCGGCCGCGCCGTCGTCGAGCAGCGGCGAGATCCGAGGCAGCTCGTCGACGGAGTTGATGCCGAGCTGGGCCAGCAGCAGATCGGTGGTGCCGTAGTTGATCGCGCCCGTCTCGGAATCCGCGAAGAGCTCGGTGATGAGGCCACGGCCGAGCAGGGTGCGCACGACAGTGTCGACGTTGACGGCGCGGATGCTCGCGACCTGGCCCCGCGTCACGGGCTGCTTGTAGGCGATGACGGCGAGGGTCTCCAGCGCCGCCTGCGAGAGCCTCGTAGGGCTCTGGGTGGTGACGAAGTCCTGCACGACATCGTCGTACTCGCTGCGCACGTAGAGACGCCATCCGCCGCCGACCTCGCGCAGCTCGAAGCCGCGCCGGATCGACCCCGGCGCGTCGCCGTCGTAGTCGGCGACGAGCGCCTCGATCGCCTGCCGCACCGCCGCGACCGGCGCGCCGACAGCAGTCGCGAGAGCGACGAGGCTCTGCGGCTCATCGACGACCATGAGGATCGCCTCGAGCGCGCGCGGCACGTCGAGCGGCCGGCCTGTCACGGAATCAGGCATCGTAATCGGCTCCGAGCGCGGCGAGGTTGTCGTCGGTCCAGGTGTCGGCGCTCCAGCGCAGGGTGAGCTCGCCGAGCGGCTCGAGCTGCTCGAAGCCGATCGCGGCGTGGCGGTACAGCTCGAGCACGGCGAGGAAGCGGGCGATGACGACGCCCTTGACCTCGACGCCGGCGACGAGCCGGCGGAAGGTCAGCGGCTCGCCCTGCCGCAGCAGCGCCACCACCACGGCTGCCTGCTCGCGGATCGACACGAGCGGCGCGTGCAGATGGTCGAGCGCGACGACGGGCGGCTCGCGCGGGGTGAGCGCGATCAGCGCGAGCGCAGCGAAATCGTCGAGCGAGAGCGTCCAGACGAGCTCAGGCGTGCGGGCGCGGTACTTCTCCTCCAGCCGGACGCTGCGCGGATGCCGGGTCGACTCGGCCTCCAGATGCTCGGCGAACCAGCCGCTCGCCTCCTTGAACGCGCGGTACTGGAGCAGGCGGGCGAAGAGCAGATCGCGCGCCTCGAGAAGGGCGACGTCCTCGGCATCGACGAGTTCGCCCTGCGGGAGGAGGCCTGCGACCTTCGCATCGAGCAGGGTCGCCGCGACGACGAGGAACTCGGAGGCCTCGTCCATGACCGCGCCGACGTCCATGCGACGCAGGTAGGCGATGAACTCGTCGGTCACTCGCGACAGCGCGATCTCGGTCACGTCGAGCTCGTGCCTGCCGATGAGCGACAGCAGCAGGTCGAACGGGCCCTCGAAGTTGTCGAGCGCCAGACGGAACGACGGCGCCGCGGCGAGCGGCTCGGAATCAGGCAACCGCGCCCCGCTTGATGAGCTCGCGCGCCAGCTGCCGATAGGCCTCTGCGGCCGGGTGGTCGGGGGCGAACTGGGTGATCGGGGTGCCGCTCACCGAGGCGTCGGGGAACTTCACCGTGCGCGCGATCTGGGTCTGGAGCACCGTGTCGCCGAACGCCTCGCGCACCCGCTCGAGCACCTCGCGCGCGTGCAGCGTGCGCGGGTCGTAGAGCGTGGGCACGATGCCGTCGAGCTGGAGCGCGGGGTTGAGGCGCTCCTGCACCTTGTCGATGGTGTCGATGAGCAGGGCGACCCCGCGCAGCGCGAAGTACTCGGTCTCGAGCGGGATGAGCACGCCGTGCGCAGCGGTGAGCGCGTTGACGGTGAGAATGCCGAGCGAGGGCTGGCAGTCGATGAGGATGACGTCGTACTCGGCCGCGACCTTGCTCAGCACCCGTTGCAGCGCCTGCTCGCGCGCGACCTCGTTGACGAGGTGGACCTCGGCCGCGCTGAGGTCGATGTTGGCAGGGATGACGTCGAGCCCTTCGACGCTGGAGTGCTGGATGGCCGTGCGCGGGTCGATCTTGCCGTTCAGCAGCAGCTCGTAGATCGTCGTGACGTCGTGGGTCTGGATGCCAAGCCCCGCCGACAGCGCGCCCTGCGGGTCGAAATCGATCGCGAGCACCGTCCGGCCGTATTCGGCGAGCGCTGCACCGAGGTTGATGGAGGTCGTCGTCTTGCCGACGCCGCCCTTCTGGTTGCACAGCGCGATGATCCGGGCGGGGCCGTGCTCCTTGAGCTTCTTCGGCACCGGGAACATCGCGCTGTCAACGGCCATGCCGCGAGTTTAGCGAGGGCGGGCCTCTCAGCCGTCCTCGGCGCGCTCGCCGGGAGCGCCCGGGATGTAGGCCGTCAGGCGGGTGCCGCCGAGGGCCGCGGACGGCTCGATCTCGAGCCATCCGCCCTCCGCCTCGACGCGCTCGCGCAGCAGGGCGAGCCCGCGCAGCTCCGGCGCGGCGGGCATCCCGACCCCGTCGTCGTCGAAGGCGATCCGGACGCCCCAGCCCTCGAGGTCGAGGGCGAGGCGCAGGCGCGTGGCGCGGCCGTGGCGCAGCGCGTTCGACAGCGCCTCCTCGACCACGCGCAGGATGAGAAGTCGCCGCCGCATGCGCTCCGGGGTGTTGAGGAGCAGGCCATTGAGCTCGGGGTCGATCTCGAGCGCGACGGAGATGGTGGCGGGGACGCGCCTCAGCAGGATCCGGGCCGCGTGGACGAGGCCGAGCTCGAGCCCTTCGGGGTAGAGCAGGACGAGGAGCTCGCGGAGCTCGAGATTGCGCGTCGCGCCGAGTTCGTCGCGGACCTCCTCCACCGCAACCGCGAGGCCGGAGGCCGGCGCCGCGGCGGCGGCCGCCCCGGCGATCTCGACGAGCCGCCGGTCGATGTCGACGAGCCGGTCCTGAACGCCGCCCTGCAGGCCATCGACGACCTCGCGGCGGATGCGCGCCTCCTCGGCCTGAAGGGCTTCGAGGGCGTCGGCCGCCCGCTTCTCGTCGACGACGCGCCGCCGCTCCTCATCGCGCAGGCGCAGCAGGAGGCGCGCGGCGACCATGCCGACCGCGAAGGCGAGCGCGGTGACGAGCGCGCCGGACATGGTCTCGACGGCGGCGTTCCCCCAGGTGCGCTGGATCTGTATGCCCAGCAGCCATTGCGCGAACGCGCGCAGTGCACCGGAGCCGACCGCGATCGCGGCAATGGTCCGTACCGCGGTCGCCGGGCCCATTCCGACCAGTCGCGACCACCGCGCCGCGGCGAGCGCCACGAGGACCGTGACGAGGTTCACGGCCACTCGGAGGAGGAATCCGCCGTACGCCGTCTCGGGATGGCCGCTGAACACGAGCTGGAGCGCGAACGTCTGACCGGCCGCGCCCATGCCGAAGCCGAAGCCGACGGTCCCCGCGACGATGAGCAGCACGCCGCCCGCACTGCGCACCCCGCGGACGTCGTCGCTCGCACCGAGGCGGTCAGTGGTCATGCCGTGAGGTCTCCTCGATGAAACGCAGCACTGCCAGCACGCGCGAGTTGTGATCCGGGGGCAGCTCGAGCACGTCGTAGACGTCGACGAGGGTGTTCTCCACCGTGCGCTGGGCCATGCCGAGCCGCTCGGCGATCGAGCCGTTCGACAAGCCGGACGCGACGAGCTGCAGTACCTGATACTGCCGCTCGGTGAGCTTCTCGAGGCTGGAGTCGCGACGGCGGAACGACCGCTCGGCGAGGTGGGGGTCGACCACGGTCTCGCCCCGGGCCGCTGCGCGCAGCGTCGAGAGCACGACGTCGGTCGACAGCGTCGAGGTCTTCGAGAGGTAGCTCCAGCCGCCCGTGACGTCGCTCGGCAGGTCGAGCAGCAGCTCCATGACGTCGTGGCTCGACAGCAGCAGGATTCCGATATTCGGGTCCGCCCGGCGCAGTGAGACCCCGAGCGCGAGGCCGTTGCCGTCGTGCAGGTACACGTCGAGGATGACGACGTCGAGGAGACCCGGGAAGAACTGGCTGCGCGCGTCGGCGGCTCCGGAGGCGACGAGAGGCACGGCGACGTCGCTCTGGGCGCGCAGCAAGCCCACGATCATGTCGCGGTACAGCGGCTGATCCTCCACGACGCCGACGCGCAGCGGCGCGACGGTGCTCGATGCCTGCTCCGGCAACGGCGGCCCTCCTCGCTCTCGTCGGATCGAGGCCGAGTCTCTCACTGCAGGGGAAGGATCGCGCCGTCGAACCTAGGGGATTACTCCCGCACCGGGGCGATCAGAGCGGTTCGAGCCAGCTGAGCGTCGACGCTCCGCCGACGACGAGCGGGGCGAGCGCCTCGTTGAAGGCACGCGAATGCGCGGACCCGATGTGCGCCTGGAAGGCGGCCTGGTCGGCATACTCCTCCCACACGAAGAAATCGCCGTCCCTGCCCGGGCGGCGCGTAGGGACGAAGGCGACATTGCCCGGCTCGGCGCGGACGTCGTGCGCAAGCCTGGCGAGCAGTGCGGACACTTCCTCTTCATGCCCGGAGAGGGCGGTGAACTCGGCGTAGAGCAGCGCGGCGCCGGCGCTCATGGCGCGTCGGCGCCGATGAGGCCGGTGATCGTGCCGAGGAGGCTCTGCGCGTCGAATGCCGACGTCGGGGCGTCCTTCACCACCCTGCCCAGGCGCAGGACCACGATGCGATCGGTGACCTCGAGCACATGAGGCAGCGTGTGCGAGATGAAGATCACTCCGAGCCCTTTGGTCTTGGCGGCTCGGATGACATCGAGCACCTCGTTCGCCTGGCGGGCGCCGAGATGATTGGTCGGCTCGTCGAGGATGATGACCTTCCGCGCCCACGCCACCGCGCGGCCGATGGCAACCGCCTGGCGCTGGCCGCCGGAAAGCTCCGAGACGGTACGGTCCGCGGAGGCCACCCCGATGCCCGCCCTGTCGAGCTCCTCATGCGCCACGGTCTCCATGCGCCGATTGGCGAGGAAGCCGAGTCTGCCCAGTGGACCAGGCATCGTGAGCTCGCGGCCGAGAAACACGTTGGCGCCCACACTGAGGTTCGGGGCGAGGCCCGAGTCCTGGTAGAGCGTCTCGATGCCTGCCTCGAGTGCGTCATGGGGAGTGCGCCAGGTGTGCTCGACGCCGTCGAGCAGGATGTCGCCGACATCGGGCTGATGCGCGCCAGAGAGCACCTTGACGAGAGTCGACTTGCCGGCGCCGTTGTCGCCGACGAGGCCGAGAACCTCGCCCGCGCGCACACCCAGGCTGACGTCCTCGAGCGCGACGACACTGCCGTAGTTCTTCGAGATGCCGCGCACCTCGTAGAGGTAGTCGTTCATGAGTGCCTCCGGCGACCCAGGCCGCGTCGCACCGTCTGCAGCGTGACCGCCGCCGCGATGAGGATCGCAACGACGACCTGGTTCCAGTTCGGGTCGATGTTCGAGATCACCAGGCCGCTGGTGACCGAGGTGAGGATGAGGGAGCCGAGCACTGTGCCGCCCATCCTGCCGACGCCGCCGGTGAGGCTCGCCCCGCCGATGACGACCGCGGCGATGGCGCTGAGTTCATCGCTCGTGCCCGAGGTCGGCGACCCCGAGCCGAGCGTGAGGTAGGTCATGATGCCTGCCGCGCCGGCGAAGAGCCCGGAGAGCCCGTAGACCTTGACGAGGTGCCGCGGAACGCTGATGCCGGCGGCCGTCGCCGAGAACGTGTTGCCCCCGATCGCGTAGGTGTAGCGGCCGAAACGGGCGAAGTGCAGGAAGAGGCCCGCGATCGCGATGATGACGATCGCGATGATGATCGGCCAGGAGAACGGGCCGATGGTCGGCGCGCTCAGCCCGATGGCACTCGATGGGCCGCCTCCGACCGGGCCGCCCTTGGTGAGCACGAGCGCGAGCCCGGCACCGGCGCCGAGCGTGGCCAGGGTGGCGATGAAGGGAACGAGCTTGGCGACATTGATGAGCACCGCGTTGACGAGCCCCACGAGCACGCCGACTCCCAGCGAGACGAGGATTCCGACGGCGAGGCTCACCGGGTCGGGCCAGCCGGCCCCGGTGAGCCCCGCCATCGCGAAGGCGGCGATGACGCCCGAGATGGTGATGGTGGATCCGACGGAGAGGTCGATCCCCCCGGTGATGACGACGAACGTCTCGCCGACGGCGATGAGGGCGATGGGCGCCCAATCGACCAGGATGTTGCCGAACACGCCGACGGAGAAGAACACCGGGTTGATCACGGTGAACACCAGGACCAGCGCCGCGAGGACGTAGACGAGGATCGACTGCTGGTCGAGCAGGATGCGCCCGGCGATGCCACGCCTGCTGCGCGGCATCGCCGCCTCCGCTCGGACCGGGGAAGCCGGTGTGCTCACTGCGTGCCCTTCTCGTTCGACTTCCGCGACCGCGGAATCCACCACCGCCATTGTCCTAGCCCTGGGGGTAGGTGTACTTGGCCAGGTCGCCGCTCGAGGTCGACTTGGTGAGCACGATGTTCGGCAGCGTCACCGCGGCCTGGATTCCGGCCTTCGAGTTGCCGCTCCGGATGTACTTGACCAGGGTGTCGACGGCCTCTTTGCCCTCCTCGACGGGGTTCTGGGCGATGAGGGCCGTGAAGACGCCCTTCTTGAGCAGGTCGACGTTGGTGGCGTAGGCGTCGTACCCGACGAGCGCCACCTTGCCGACGAGACCCTTGGCCTGCAACGCCGCGGCGGCGCCCTGAGCGTTCGTGCCGTCGATCGCGAAGATGCCCGCGAGGTTCGGGTACTGGGTCAGCCAGTTGTTGACGTTGGTGTTCGCGGTGGTCGGATTCGACTGCGAGTAGCCGGTGGCGACGAGCTGGATGCCCGGGTACTTCGCCGCGATCTGCTGCTTGAAGCCGTCGAGGCGGGCGACGTTCGTCGAGGCGGTCGCCGAGGTCAGGCCTGCGACGACCTGGTAGGTCTTGCCGGACTGGTAGCCGATCGCGGCGGCGATGGCGTCGGCGGCCTTCGCGCCGCCCTGCGTGTTGTCACCGGTGATGAACGAGACGGCCTGGCTCAGGTCGTTGACCCTGCTGTCGACGTTCACCACCGCGGTTCCCTGCGCGACGGCCTTCGCGACCTCGGACTGCAGCGCGCTGGGGTCGGTCGGGGCGAGGGCGAGCCCGTCGGGCTTCTGGGCGAGCACCTGGTTGAGGATCGGGATCTGGGTGGCCGGCGAGTACGTCGTCGCGTCGCCCTGGAAGATGAGCTTGGCACCGAGCGCGCTCGCCTCGGCGGACGCGCCCTGCTTCATGGCGACGAAGAACGGGTCGGACGAGGCGCCGACCACGAAACCGATGGTGAGCTGCTTTGCGGTGGGCGAGCTCGTGCCGCCGGAGCCGCTCGGTGAACTGCTGGCCGTGCCGGAGCTGGAGCAGCCGGCGAGGGCGATGGCGGAGACGGCGCCGATCGAGGCCAGCAGGAGAGCCCGCGTCGACCAACGACCGCGGGTGAGGGGATTCATCATTGAACGTCCTTCTGTGAAGAGGCAGCGTCGCTGCCGTATGACAACGATGTCAGAATGTAGTTCTAGGCTACTGCTGCTGTACAGTCAAGCGTCCTGCCCAAAGTGGAGTCACATTATGGCAACGATGTCAGATCCGGAAAGACCCGACAGCTCGCACCGCGCGACCATGAAGCAGGTCGCTACCCTCGCCGGCGTCGGGCTCAAGACGGTTTCGCGCGTCATCAACGACGAGCCCTACGTCTCCCAGGAGATCACCGGCAGGGTCCGCGCCGCGGCCGAGCAGCTCGACTACCTCCCCAACCCCCACGCGGGCGTACTGAGGAGCAAGGCCAAGCGGCATCTCACGATCGGCCTCCTCGTCGGCAGCGTCGACAACCCCTTCGTCGGCGCCCTCCATCGGGTCATCGAGGAAGCCGCCCATGAGCATGACGCCGCCGTGTTCGCCTCAAGCCTCGACGACGACCCGCACCGCGAGCGCGGGATCGTGCAGGCCTTCCTGCGGCGGCGGCTCGACGGACTCATCCTCACCACGGTCACCCCGAACCAGAGCTACCTCGTCCCCGAGCAGCGCCACGGCACGCAATTCGTCTTCGTCGACCGCCCGCCCACCGGCGTCGAGGCCGATGCGATCATCTCCGACAACGCCGAGGGAGCTGCGGCAGCAGCCCGCCACCTCATCGCTCACGGCCACCGGCGTCTGGCCTACCTCGGCGACCGCCACGAGATCAAGACCGCCGCGCTGCGGCGCGAGGGATTCCTCGGAGAAGTCAGCCGCGAGGGCATCCTCGCGGCGGACACCCCCGTCGTCGAGGGCCTCCATGATGAGGAGAGTTCCTACCGTGCCGTGCTCGAGATCATGCGCCGCCCGGAACCGCCGACCGCCCTCTTCACTGCGCAGAACCTCGTCACGATCGGCGCGATCCGAGCGCTGCGCGACCTCGGCGTGCAGCGCAGCACCGCGCTGGTGAGCTTCGACGACATCCCGCTCTCCGGCCTGCTCGACCCGGCCATCACCGTCATCGCGCAGCACCCCGACCGCATCGGCGCGCTGGCGGCCAAGCGCATGTTCGACCGGATCGCCGGCGACGATTCGCCCGCACGCGAGTTCGTCGTCCCGACCACGCTCATCGTCCGAGGCTCGGGAGAGATTCCGCCCCATGACTGACGCACCGCTGGCCATCATCGGCGACGCGCTGATCGACGAGATCCACCACGAGGACGGCTCGGTGGCCGAGTTCGTCGGTGGCGCGGCGCTCAACGTCGCCGTCGGCCTCAGCATCCTCGGCATCCCGACCACGCTCATCGCCATGGTCGGCGACGACGCCGACGGCGACCGCATCCGCGAGTATCTCTCCGGGCGCGGCGTCGGCCTCATCGGCACGCCGGCGCCCTACGGCAGCTCGCGCGGCATCTCGACCCGCGTGAACGGCGAGCCGCGCTACGTGTTCAATGCCGCCGCCCAGAACCGCGCCATCGAGTTCGGCGCCGAGGTGCGCGCTGCCATCGACGCCGCCCCCTACGTCGTGACGAGCTGCTTCCCCTTCGACGACGCCGCACAGACCGCCGCACTGCGCGCCGCCGTCGCGCGGTCGGCCGAGCGGTTCATCGTCGACCCCAACCCGCGCACGTCGATGATGCACGACACCGGCGCTTTTCGCGCCGCGATCGACGACCTCGCCGCCGACACCCTTCTGCTCAAGATCGGCGAAGAGGATTCCGCGCTCCTCTACGACCTGCCCCTGGAGTCCGCCACCGCACATCTCCTCAACCTCGGGGCCGGCTGCGTCCTCGCCACAGCCGGTGCGGAGGGGGCATCCGTGCACACCCCGCACGGCACGATGGCGCGGGAGCCGATCGCCGAGCTGCCCGGCCCCATCGTCGACACGATGGGCGCCGGCGACGCGACACTCGCGGCGGTGGTCGCCGACATCGTCCGCCGCGGCCACCTCCCCGCCGACGCGGCTGCGTGGTCGGCCGCCCTGCGGCACGCCATGCTCATCGCCGCGGCGACCTGCCGCGGCACCGGCGCGCTGCTGCGAGTGCCCCGAGAGAACAGCCCGCGATGACCTCGATCGCGGACACCTTGGGAAGCGCCCACCTCGCCTGGCTGAACGGCGAAGAGCAGCGCCTCCTCGCCTTCGCGCACGCTGTCGTCCGCGAAGACGGCATGGCGAACTGGCTCGCCTCCGACGGCTCCGCCGACCCCGGCAAGCCCGCTGCGACGTGGATCACCTGCCGGATGGCCCATGTGCACTACCTCGCCGCGCTGCGGGGCATTCCCGGCGCCCGCGCCACCGCGGAGCGACTGCTGCACGGCATCGACACGATGGCGCGCGACCCGGAGCACGGCGGCTGGCTCGAGACGGCGGAGTCCTCCCCGGATGACGACAAGCTCGCCTACACCGCGGCCTTCGTCGTCATCGCCTCGGGATCCGCCGCGATCGCCGGGGATCCCGACGGCGTGCGCATCCTCCGCGATGCCCTCGCCGTCATCGACCGGCTCTTCGGCGATGCCGCGCGGCCCCTCATCGCCGACCGCGTTTCGGGCGACGGGACCACGGTCGATCCGTACCGCGGCATCAACGCCAACATGCACTTCGTCGAAGCGCTGCTCACGGCCTGGCAGGCGCTCGGCGATGACGCCCTCGTCGAGCGCGCGGTGGCGATCTGCCGGTTCGTCGCCGATCAGGCGGCGGGCAACGGCTGGCGCATCCCGGAGCACTTCGACGCCGCCTGGGCACCCCAGCCCGAGTACCACGCCGACAGCCCGGCCGACCAGTTCCGCCCCTACGGGGCGACCGTAGGACACGCGCTCGAGTGGAGCCGACTGCTGCTGCAGGCCGACGCGCACCTCGAGGGCGGCGACGACCTCACCGCGGCGGCCGTGGAACTGTACCGCCACGCCGTCGCCGACGGCTGGGCCCGCAACGGCCGGCCAGGATTCCTCTACACGACTGGCTGGGACGGCACACCGGTCATCTCCGATCGCCTGCACTGGGTCGCCGCCGAGGCGGTCGGCGCGGCCGCAGCGCTCTACCAGGCCACCGGCGAGACCGAATACCTCGACGACTACCTGCGCTGGCTCGACTACGCCGACGCGTACTTCCTCGACCGCGAGTTCGGCTCGTGGATCCACCAGCTCGACCCGACGAACGTGCCGTCGACGACGATCTGGGAGGGCAAGCCCGACATCTACCACGCCTACCAGGCGGTCATCCTGCCGATGCTGCCGCTCGCCGCGAGCCCGGCCGGCGCGATC
>NZ_DAIEII010000020.1:0-9481 GCF_027352875.1 Gryllotalpicola sp. | reverse complement strand
GTCGAGCACGACGACGATCAGGAGCAGCACGGCTGTCGGCGAGAAGCGACGCGATGTCTCGACGCCTGAGCGACGTCGGATGTGCTCTCCCCTCACCACCATGAACTCCCAGAGAATCGCAGCCCGTCGGCCCACCTTATCGTCCGTCAAACGGCCCTCCTGGGCAACCACGCCCCTGATCGGGCATTCATCTCACCGCCTGCGACAATGGCCAAGTCACCGAGGAAGCAGAAGGGATCCGGCATGAGCCCGATCGACCTGGCGCGGAAGATCGTCCGCGATCAGCGATTCCGATTCCTTCTCGTGGGCGGGTTCAACTTCCTCTTCGGCTTCGCGGTGTTCCTTGCGGTCAACGCCACCGTCGGTCTCGCGATCGACCGCGCCGGCCAGCCGGTCGTGGCGTCGATCGCCGATGTGCTCATCTCCCACGTCATCAGCTCGATCACCGCCTTCGCGCTCTACCGGATCTTCGTGTTCCGGGTCAAAGGCAAGCTGCTCATCGACTTCCTGCGGTTCCAGAGCGTCAACCTGATCAACCTCGTCGCCAACACCGTGCTGCTTCCGACGCTCGTCGCGGCCGGCCTTCCTCGCATACCCACACAGGCCGGTCTCGTACTCGTGCTGACCGTCGTGAGCTATCTAGGACATCGCTACTTCTCGTTCCGTCGCGTGCCGGCGGCGGCCGATGAGGCCGATGCAGCGAATTCCGATCCCACGCCGCGGCACTGAGAGTTCAGAGCGGAGTCATCGCGAAATCATCGACACAGGAGAGTAACCAGTGCTAGCGGCGCGTGAGGTCAGTTGCGCCCCTGCGCCGGGATAGGCTGCTGAGGATCGGTCGCTCCGGGGCCGGGCCTCTTCCCCTCGATTGGAACTTACTCGACGATGAAAGCGGTTCTCCTCGCTGGCGGTCTGGGTACTCGCATGCGCGAGGAGACGGAGTTCCGGCCGAAGCCGATGGTCGAGATCGGCGGGAAGCCGGTGCTCTGGCACATCATGAAGCTCCTGAGCGCTCAGGGCATCAAGGACTTCGTGATCTGCACCGGCTACAAGAGCGAGCAGATCGCGTCGTACTTCGCCAACTACAGCGCGGTGAACAAGGACTTCACGATCCGCCTCGGTGACGAGTCCTCGATCGTCTACCACGGCGACCACGACGAGTCCGACTGGACGGTGACCGTCGCCTACACCGGCGCCGACACCATGACGGGCGGCCGCATCAAGCGCGTTCAGAAATACGTCGGCGATGAGCCGTTCCTCTGCACCTACGGCGACGGCGTCGCAGATGTCGACATCCGCGGCCTCCAGGAGTTCCACGCCTCGCACGGCCGCCTCGCCACCATCACCACCACCCGCCCGTACAGCCGTTTCGGTGTGATCGACATCGCCGAGGACGGCGGCGTGGCGACATTCCGCGAGAAGCCGCAGACCGATGACTGGATCAACATCGGCTACTTCATCCTTGAGCCCGCAGTCTTCGACTACATCGAAGGCGACGCCACGACCTTCGAGAACCAGCCGCTGCACACCCTCGCCAGCGAAGGCCAGATCTCCGCCTGGCGCCACAACGGCTTCTGGCAGCCGATGGACACGTACCGCGAGTACCAGATGCTCAACGATCTGTGGGAGCGCGGCGCAGCGCCGTGGAAGGTGTGGTGATGGCGCGCAAGAAGGTCCAGGCCATCATCCCCGCCTACAACGAGTCGGAGAACGTCGACGAGCTGGGCCGGCAGCTGACGGCGGTGTTCGATTCCGAGCCGGACTACGATTTCGAAGCACTCATCATCGAGAACGGCTCGTTCGACGACACGTGGGAGAAGCTGCTCGCCCTCCACGAGCGCGACCCCCGCTTCAAGATCGTCCAGCTCGCCCGTAACTTCCGCATGGACGGCGGCCTCACTGCGGGCCTCAGCGTGGCGGACGGCGACGCCGTCATCCTCATGACCGCCGATCTGCAGGACCCGCCCGCGCTCATCCCGACCTTCCTGCGCTACTGGGAGCAGGGCTACGAGAACGTCTACGGCGTCGTGACGAAGCGCAACGGAACGAATCCGGTCCGCAGGATGAACTCGCAGCTGTTCTACTGGCTGGCCGGCAGGCTCACCGACGACCGCATCACCCGCAATGCGAGCGACTTCCGTCTGCTCGACCGCGCCACCTATGAGGCGGTGCGCGGCATGGAGGAGCGCAACCGCTTCGTGCGCGGCCTCGTCTCGTGGGTGGGCTTCAAGTCGATCGGCGTGCCGATGGAGCGCCCGCCCCGCTTCGCCGGCGAGTCGAAGGCGTACACCCTCAAAGTCATCGACCTGGCGTTCAAGGGCATCTTCGCCCATTCGTACGTGCCGCTGCGGCTCATCACGATGCTCGGATTCGTGCTCAGCGGCCTGGCGCTGATCGCATTCGTGGTATTTCTCATCAGGCTCTTCGCCTTCGGGGTCCCCTTCGACGGCTACGGCACCCTCGTGAGCCTCCTCTTCCTGGGATTCGGAGGGGTGCTCCTCGTTCTCGGCGTCCTCGGCGAATACATCGGGCTCATCTACGAAGAGGTGAAGCAGCGCCCGAACTTCATCATCTCCAACAAGGTCGGCCTGTGACGCGTGCCCTGGTCGTCGGCGCCAACGGTGCGCTCGGCACCGCGATCGCCGACAGGCTCGAGGCCGACGGCTGGACCGTCGACCGCGGCGGCCGCCCGGACAAGGCGGGGATCGACGTCGACATCACCGATCCCGGCTGGGCGGCAGGCACCGACCATGAATACTCGGGCGTCGTCTGGGCGCAGGGACTGAACGCCAAGGGCGGCATCCGGGAGGCGACGGACGCTGACTTCGAGGCCCTCTTCGATGCCAATGTCGAGGTCGTGGCCCGCACCCTTCGCGAGCTGCTCGCCGCAGACCGGCTGGTGCCGAAGGCGCGCGGGGTCGTGATCAGCTCGATTTGGCAGGTCACCGCCCGCGCCGACAAGATCGCCTATGTGACGAGCAAAGCGGCTCTCGGGGGGCTGGTGCCCGCCATCGCCGCCGACCTCGCCGGCACGTTCGCGATCAACGGTGTCCTCCCCGGCGTGACCGACACCCCGATGACGCGCGCCCAGCTCAGCACCGAACAGCTCCGGCGGGTGCAGTCGGAAACCCCCGGTGGAGCGCTCGCCACCGCCGAGGATGTCGCGAGCGCGGTCGCGTGGCTGCTCGATCCGCGCGCGAAGGGCATCAACGGCCAGTGGATCGCGGTCGACAACGGCTGGTCGGTGACCCGCCGTGTCTGAGATCGCCATCCACAGCTCCTTCGGCGACTACACCGTCGTCGTCGCGCAGGGCTCCGCCGATGCTGCTGCGGACGCCGCGGTGACACTCGCCGATCCTGTGGTCGCCGACCGGCTCCCGCCGGTCAGGGCCGTCGTGACGATCGCGGGCGCCGAGAGCTCGAAGACGCTCGCCGGCTGCGAGCAGACGCTTGTGGCCATGAACCGCGCGGGGCTGCGGCGCGGGGACGTCGTGGCCGCGGTCGGCGGCGGCGTGGTGCAGGATGTCGCGACACTGGCCTGCTCGCTCTACATGCGCGGCGTCGACTGGGTCTATGTGCCGACGACGCTGATGGCGATGATGGACTCCTGCATCGGCGGCAAGAGCTCGATCAACGTCGGCGGCGTGAAGAACCTCGTGGGCAACTTCTATCCGCCTCGGCGGATCCTCGTCGACCCGGTGTTCATCGAGTCGCTCCCCCAGCGCGCCCGGGTCTCCGGCCTCGCCGAGGCGGTCAAGATCTGCTTTGCGCGCGGACCCGAAGCGTTCGAGCGGTTCCTCGCCTCGCCCGCCGCGCTCGCGCCGGCGGACGACGGCGCCACCGCCGAGCTCATCGCCCATGTGCTCGAGAGCAAGAAGTGGTTCGTCGAGATCGACGAATTCGACAAGGCGGAGCGCCAGCTCCTCAACTTCGGGCACTCGTTCGGCCACGCCTTCGAGGCGGCATGCGGATTCCGCGTCCAGCACGGCATCGGCGTCGCGATCGGGATGCTCGCCGCACTGAGGCATCCGGCGTCGCGCGCCGACGAGCTCACCGAGCGCCTCAGCGAGTACGCGCGCGTGATCCTCGCGACCGTCGCCGAGGACGTCGCTACGTCTGCGGCCGCCACCGACTGGGCCGTGTTCCGCAGGGCACTGGCCGCCGATAAGAAGAACGCAGCGGACCGGCTGCGGCTGGTGCTTCCTACAAGTGAACTATCGTTGACAGTCGTTTCGCTTCCTCTCGACGACGACCAACTGAGCATCGCCGAACTCTCACTCCGCAGCGCATTGGAGGACCTCGCCGCATGACCGCCTATTCGAAGTATTCGGATCAGTTCGTCGATTGGCTCGTCGACGAGGGCTACACGCACTGCTTCTTCGTCGGCGGGGGGAACATCATGCATCTCCTCGACTCGGTTCGATCCCGGCTGGTCTGCGTGCCGTTCGTTCACGAGGTGGGTGCGACCATTGCTGCGGAGTTCTTCAACGCATCGGCCGATCCCGGCACCCACCGGGCGTTCGTGCTGGTTACCGCAGGCCCCGGCGTCACGAACACGATGACCGGGGTCGCGAGCGCCTGGGGCGAAAGCCGCGAACTGCTCGTCATCGGCGGTCAGGTCAAGGCCAGCGATCTCAGCCGCGGAGAAGTTCGGCTGCGCGGCCTCCAGGAACTCGATCTCAGCGAGATCATGCGCCCGGTCTGCAAACGCGTCCTACGCATCGAGGCGCCGATTCCGCGGGCGGCCGTGCTCGACGTGGTGCGCGACGGCGCCCGCCCCCGCAAGGGTCCGGTGTTCATCGAGTTCTGCCTCGACGCGCAAGCAGCGGCACCGATGCCGGACGAACTTGCCGTCGCTCCTGCACCGGAACCGGCAGTAACGCGTGTGCCCGATGAGGGCGTCGAGGCAGCCCTCGCGATGATCAGCGCGTCGCGCCGCCCCGTCATTCTGATGGGTCTCGGCGTCTCCCGCGAGGTCGCCCGAGGCCTGTCGGACGAACTCGCGGAATTGGGCATCCCCATCATGTTCACCTGGAACGGCGCCGACCGCTTGCCGAGCGACCATCCGATGTATGCCGGGCGCCCCAACACCTGGGGTCAACGCGCCGCCAACATCGCTCTGCAGCAGGCCGACCTCCTCATCGCCATCGGAAGCCGCCTGAGCATTCAGCAGACGGGATTCGCCTACGACGAGTTCATTCCGGTCGGCGAGGTCATCCAAGTCGACATCGATGAGCGCGAACTGCATAAGGGCCACCCCCACGTCGAGCTCCCCCTCTGCGGGGATGCCGAGGCGTTTCTCGTCGACATCGTCGCCCGTGCGAAGCACCGCGTGGAATGGGAGGAATGGGTCGATTTCGTCAAGGAACTCCAGCAGCTGCTCCCGCTCGACGACCCGCAGAACACCACAGCGCCCGGCTATGTCGATCCCTATCCACTGCAGGCCGAAATAGCGAACATCGCGGGCGAGAACGATGTGATCATCCCCGGCTCGAGCGGTGCCGCCTATACGGTCTCCATGCAGACGCTCAGCCTGCGTGCGCGCCAGAAACTCCTCTCCAACAAGCAGATCGCGAGCATGGGCTACGGCCTGTGCAGCGCAATCGGGGCTTCCCTGGCAAACCCTGGCGCACGCACCTTCCTCATGGAGGGCGACGGTGGTTTCGCCCAGAACATCCAGGAGCTCGGCACGGTCGCCATCAACCAGCTCCCGATCAAGATCTTCCTTTTCAACAACGACGGCTACGCCTCGATCCGCCAGACACAGCGCAACTACTTCAACGGACGCTGGCTCGGGTGCGACCGCTCGACCGGAGTCGGCCTCCCCGACTGGGAGCGCCTCGCCGCCACCTATGACATCCCTTACGCCAGCATGGATCCGAACGACCCGCTGGGAGGAGAGGTGGCTCGGCTTCTCGCCTCCGATGGCCCGGCGTTCATCGAGGTGCCCGTCGACCCCGACCAGACCTACTACCCCAGGATTGCGTCATCCGTCACCGCCGACGGCTCAATGAAGTCCAACCCGCTGCACCGGATGAGCCCGGACCTTGCCGACGACCTTGCCGAAACAGTCTTCAAATACCTCATCCCGACCGGAGTTAGCAAATGAACAAGATCGAACGGCAGATGGCCGATGTCCTTCAGATGTTGAAGGAGCAGTACGGCGTACTCAGTGTGAAGGCGGAGTTCGAAGCCGAGGGCACGCGCATGGACGAACTGCTTCGTCTGGTGGACATCTCACGAACCGCGGGTCTGCCCCTGGCTCTCAAGGTCGGCGGCTGCGAGGCGATCCGCGATCTGCTCGAGGCGAAGCAGATCGGCGTGAAGTACATCATCGCCCCCATGGTCGAGACGCCGTACGCCCTCTCGAAGTACATCGGGGCCAAGAACCTTGCCTACTCGGTTGAGGAGGAAGAGGACACCGATTTCCTCTTCAACATCGAAACCATCACGGGCTACAACCACATCGACGAGATGATCGCCACCGCGACCGCGGCCGAGCGGCCGGTGAAGGGCATCGTCTTCGGCCGAGTCGATTTCGCCGGATCGCTGGGCAAGACCCGCGAGGTCATCAACACCCCCGAGATCACCACGTACGTCGCGACGGTGGCGCAGAAGGCCAAGGATGCGGGCCTCGACTTCGTCCTCGGCGGCGCGGTCTCCGGCGACATGGTCCATGTCATCCGCGAAGTCGCCGATGTCTATCTCACCCGGTTCGAGACCCGCAAGGTCATCTTCGGTGCCGACGCGCTGAACGGCAGCGACTTCGACAACGGCCTTCTCAACGCGGTCCACTTCGAGTTGCTGTGGCTGCTCAACAAGCGCGACTACTACGGGGGCATCACCCAGGAAGACGCCCGCCGCATCGATATGCTCGAGTCGCGCTGGCATGTGCTCAACGGGGCCAAGTAACTCCTGCTCCCAGCAGGCCGCGCGCGGTGATGGCGATCTGGTCTTCCAGGGGTTCCGCGTCGAGACCCGCCTCACGGCACGCCGCCTGCCAGAGCACGTCGTCGGTGTGGTAGCGGTCGTCAGGCCCGGTCGCCGCGGCCGGGCGGAAGATCGCGGCATCGGGGTTGACCACGGCGCGCACGGCCTCAGCAAGCTGTCCGACCTCGACGAGCGCTCCGCCGCTGTCGATCACGGCTGTGCGCCGGCCTGCGATGGCGAGCGCGACGGCGATCTGCTCGTCCGCGAGCGAGTAGCGGCGCCAGACCTGGTTGGCCGCTCTGATATCGATGCGGCCGCTCGGCGCTTGAAGGATCATGTCGCCGAGCGCGTATTTCCGCGGGATGCGGTTGTACGCGCCTGATACCCCCCAGGCCCGGAGCATCACCGCGTTGCGCGCGCCGTCCGAGACGAGCGCCGTGAGCGCTTCCTCGGTCTCGCGCTTGAGGAAGCCGTAGGGGTTGTCCTGCAGCGGGTGGCGAAGGGCGTCATCGGGATAGACGGCGGCCCCGCTCGAGATCGTCACGATCGACCGAGTGTCCGGAAGCGCGGCGGCGACGAGCATCTGGGCCATGAGCTTGCGATTCGTGTCGACATACTCGTCAAGCGGAAGATCCGCCACCCGGTCACGGGTGAGGAACGCGAAGTCGAGAACGTGCGTCGGCCGGAAGGCGCGAACCAGCTCGTCGTCCCAGGTCGAGGTCGGGATCGACTCGCCGCCGATCTCGAGGTCGCGGCCATTCGACGTCAGGCCGAGCACCGACGCGCCGGTGCCGTTCAGCAGGTCGAGGGTCGTCAGCCCGAACCAGCCGCCGGCGCCAGTGACGAGAATCCGGTCCTCAGGGGCGATGGTCGCAGCCACGAGGGCTCGAGCATTCGAGCTGACGAGTGCACTCACACGGACATCCTCCCAGCAGCCCAATAGAATGCTGGACGATGCGCTTCCTCGTCACCGGCCACACTGGGTTCAAGGGTGCCTGGCTCAGCCTGCTCCTGAGTTCGCTCGGCCACGAGGTGAGCGGCATCGCGCTCGACCCGCTGCCCGGCTCACTCTTCGAGCGGGCCCGCGTCGGCGAGCTGCTCGTCGACGACGTCCGACTCGACATCCGGGATGCCGCCGGGCTGAGGTCCGCGGTCGCCGACAGCGGCGCCGACGCCGTCATCCACCTTGCCGCGCAGGCGCTGGTGCGCGAGTCGTACCGCGACCCGCGCACGACGTACGAGACGAACGCCATCGGCACGCTCAACGTCCTGGAGGCGGTCGCCGGGGCATCCGGCATCGAGGCCGCCCTCATCATCACGACGGACAAGGTCTACCGGAACGTCGACCGCCTCGAGGGGTACCGCGAGGACGAGCCGCTCGGCGGCGACGACCCATACAGCGCGTCCAAGGCGATGGCCGACATCCTCACCCAGTCGTGGGTGAAGAGCTTCCCCGGCGTGCCGACGGCGATCGCCCGCGCCGGGAACGTCATCGGCGGTGGCGACGTGAGCAAGGACCGCCTGCTCGTCGACCTCATTGCGGGATTCACGTCAGGGGTTCCGAACCCGATCCGGCGCCCTGACGCGGTGCGGCCCTGGCAGCACGTGCTGGACTGCGTGAGCGGCTACCTCGCGCTCGTCCACGCTCAGCTCGCGGGCAACGCGGATGGCGCCTGGAACTTCGGCCCCGACGCGGGCAACTACCAGACGGTCCGCGAGATCGCCGACGCGGCGGCGGCGCACTGGGGGGGCGACGCGGCCTGGGTGGACGACTCGCACGGCGAGCACCCGCACGAGGCCGCCCTGCTCACCCTCGACCCGGGTAAGGCGCAGGCCGGGCTGGGCTGGCGCAACGAGCTGCCCTTCCCGCAGAGCCTCGTCTGGACACTCGACTGGCATCGGTCCGTCGAGTCGGGCGCCGATCCGCGCTCGGTGACGCTCCGACAGATCGAGGCCTTCACGGCACTCCGCAGCGTCCCCTGGCTCGAAGGCGCGCAGTGGCGGTAGAACTCGAGGCCGTCCGTGGGCGGGAAGGCCGAGAATCGGTGCCGACCCCGTCACCCGCAAGGCTAACCCGGCGCGATCGTCGCGACTGATACCATCGGCGGATGACCTGGCGCCGGCTGCTTTTCGGCGACGCCAGGTTATACGCGGCCGCGGTGATTCTCACTGCGGCAGTCACCTGGATCCTCTACGGTCTCGGCGCCTTCGACTGGGGCGTTCCTCTCGGCTGGAGCGACCCCGCGACGCTGATCAGCGGCGACGACATCTTCACGATGGTCACGGTCCACGACGTGATCACCACCGGCTGGTACGAGAACGCCCCGTTGCTCGGCGCACCGTTCGGTGCGGTCTTCCACGACTTCCCGGACACCTCGATCACGCACTTCGCGGTCGTGAAGCTGCTCTCGCTGTTCTCGAGCAACTGGGCGGCGGTCTTCAACCTCTACTACTTCCTCGGGTTCCCGCTCGCGGCAGGGACCGCAGTGTGGTTCTTCCGGACGATCCGGCTCCCGGGCGCGGTGAGCATCGCGATGGCGATGCTCTTCGC
>NZ_DAIEII010000014.1:0-6478 GCF_027352875.1 Gryllotalpicola sp. | reverse complement strand
GTGCTGTAGCCGGCGACCGCGAGGCGCTCGAGCTGGGGTCTGAGGTTCTTGGCCCGCTTCTCGAGACGCACCCTGCGGCCCTCGGCGAGCAGCGCGCCCTGAAGCTTCACGAGGGCGCCGGGGTCGGCAGCCGCGTCGTGGAGGAGCACGAGGGAGGCCGGATGCGCGGCCGAGGCCGGCACGAGGTCGACGATGCGCTCGAAGCCGATCGAGAAGCCCGCGGCCGGCACCTCCTCGCCGAGGAAGCGGCCGATCATGCCGTCGTAGCGACCACCGCCACCCAACGAGTAGCCGAACTCGGGGTGCTGGATCTCGAAGATCGCGCCGGTGTAGTAGCCCATGCCGCGCACGAGGTTGTGCGAGAACACGAGCGGCACGCCGGGCGCGGCCGCGGCGACCGCGTCACGGATCGCGTGGATCTCACGGTACGCGTCGAGGTCGAGCCAGGCCGGCGCCGACGCGGCGTCGAGACCCCAGCCGTCGTCGGGCAGGCCGCCGAGGTCGGCCGCGGCGCGATCGGCGTCGGCGAACGGCAGGAGGCCGAGGTCGACAAGCTCGGCGACGACGCCGGAGACCCCGATCTTGTCCTCTTTGTCGACGATCACCAGAGCCCGATCGACTCCGTCGTCCGCGATGCCCCAGGAGGCGAGCATCGTGCGCAGGATCCGCCGGTGGTTGATGCGGATGCGCGCACCCGCGATGCCGAGTTCGGTGAGCGTCGCGGCCGTGGCGGCGATGAGCTCGACCTCGGCGAGCGCCGACGGCTCGCCGATGATGTCGATGTCGCACTGCACGAACTGGCGGTAGCGCCCCTTCTGCGGGCGCTCGGCGCGCCACACCGGCGCGATCTGCAGCGCCTTGAACACCCCGGGGAGCTTCGCCCGATTGGTCGCGTAGTAGCGCGCCAGCGGCACGGTGAGGTCGAAGCGCAGGCCGAGGTCGGCGAGGCCCTCCGCGCTGCCCGCCGCGGCCGCGGCATCGAGATCGGACTGCTCGAGCCCGCGGCGCAGGATGCCGAACGCGAGCTTCTCGTTGTCGCCGCCGAGACCCGAGTGCAGACGGGCCGCGTCCTCGACCACCGGGGTCTCGATCTCCTCGAAGCCGCGCGCGATGTAGCCGGCGCGGATGATGCCGAGGACGGCCTCGCGCTTCGCCTTCTCGAGCGGCAGGAAGTCGCGCATGCCGCGGGGCGGGGTGACGTCGGAGGCCATGAGGGAATTATCCCTTGAGCGACAGACTTGCCTCTGTGGTGCGCGGCGGGCTCAGAGCAGACGAGCCGCCGGATCGTCCGCTCCCGCAGGCGGAAGACAGCAGCCGAAGCGCCGCGGAAGATTGGGGAATCTCATGACGAACGCGATGCTCTCCAGGAGATCCGTCGGCCTCCGATCCGAACGCGGCCCGATCCTCCTCTCGGTGATGCTCAGCACCGCGCTCGTCGCCCTCGACTCGACGATCATCGCGACGGCGTCGACGTCGGTGGCCCACGACCTCGGCGAGTTCCGGCAGCTGCCGTGGCTCTTCTCGATCTACGTCCTCGCGCAGGCCGTGACGGTTCCGCTCTACGGCCGCCTCGCCGATGTGTTCGGCCGCAAGAACCTGCTGCTGGTCGCCCTCGGCCTCTTCCTGCTGGGGTCGATCCTCAGCGGCGCCGCCTGGTCGATGCCGATCCTCATCGCGGCGCGCGCCGTCCAGGGCATCGGCGCGGGCGGCGTGCAGCCGCTCGGCATGACGATCCTCAGCGACATCTACAGCCTTGAGGAGCGCGCCAAGACCCAGGGCTACATCGCGAGCATGTGGGGCATGGCCTCGCTCGTCGGGCCCGCGCTCGGCGGGGTGTTCTCGGAGTACCTCTCGTGGCGCTGGATCTTCTGGATCAATGTGCCCATCGGCGCCGTCGCCGTCGGGCTGATCGTCGCCCGCTACCACGAGAGCGCACGCGTCGGCGAACGCGAGCCCATCGACTGGCTCGGCGCCGCGCTCGTCACCCCGGGAACGGCGCTGCTCGTTCTCGGCCTGCTCGAGGGCGGCCAGTCGTGGGCGTGGGACTCCCCGATCTCGGTGCTCGTCTTCGCGGCGGCCGCGGCGCTGCTCGTCGTATTCGTGTGGTGGCAGCTGCGGGCGAGGTATCCGCTCATCGCGTTCTCGATCCTGAGGCGCCGCGTCGTCTGGTCGTCGACCGCTGGCGGCTTCCTCGTCGGTCTCGTCGTGCTGGGCCTGTCGGCCTACGTGCCGATCTACGCCCAGGACGTGCTCGGCTTCGGACCGCTCATCGCCGGGTTCGCCGTCGCCGCGTTCACGATCGGCTGGCCGATCACGGCCTCGTTCTCGGGCAGGTTCTACCTGCGGTACGGATTCCGGGTGACGTGCACCATCGGCACGATCGTCGCCCTCGCGGGTTCCGCGCTGCTCGTCACTCTCGGCGCGCACTCCTCGATCTGGCTCGTCGCGCTCTACGGCCTCATCATCGGCGCCGGTTTCGGCTTCGCGGCAGCGCCGTCGATGATCGCCGCCCAGTCGTCGGTGCAGCACAGCGAGCGCGGCTTCGTCACCGGCATCAACATGTTCTCGCGCAACATCGGCTCGGCGGTCGGCGTCGCGATCTTCGGCGCGGTCGTCAACGCCAACACGATCATCGGGGCTAACGGCGCGCCCGAGGCCGCCGGCCTCATGACGGCCATGCGGCTGGTGTTCGTCGCGATCGCCATCGCCGCCGCGCTACTCGTCGTCGTGCTGCTGTTCCTGCCGCCGCACCGCAGCGGCGAGGAGCCGCAGCCGATCCCGGAGCGCGCGTTCCGGATCGAGGCCGAGTTCGCGGCCGGCGGCGACGAGGGCGAGGAGCTGCTCCCCTAGCTCCGCCTCGGTGGCCGCCCCCGGCGCCGGCAGCGGCGCCGCGACGCCCGCCGTGGCGGCGCGGCCGAGCATCTTGTCGGCGAGGGCGAGGGCGGGCATCCCCGGCGGGATGCCGTCGAGCACACTGGTGCGCTCGCGCTTCTCGGCGGCCTTCGCCGCCGACCACAGCCGCCGGACATCCTCGGGGGTCTCGGCGACCTCGGAGCCGAACACGTGGGGGTGGCGACGGATCATCTTCGCGTGGAGGTCGGCTGCGACATCCGCGATGCTGAAGCCCTCGCCCGAGCGGCGGGCGATCTCGGCGTGGAAGAGCACCTGCCAGAGCACGTCACCGAGCTCCTCGCGCACATCCTCGGGCGTGCCCGACTCGATCGCCTCGACGAGCTCGTAGCTCTCCTCGATGAGGTAGGTCACCAGCGATTCGTGGGTCTGCTGCCTGCTCCAGACGCAGCGATCGAGGATCTGCGCCATCGCCTCGGCGGCGGCGTCGAGGCTGCTGGATTCCGATTCCGGGGCATTCATGCTGCCAGTATGGGGCGAGGCGAGCCATCCGATCTGAGCGCATCGCGGCCGGCATCCCCCTCGGCGGTGCGGTGCCCGGGCCGGTCCTCGCACCGGATCCGGTCCACGATCGTTCTTAGCGGAGTCTTGGCGAGCCTCGGCAAAGCACCAGGCCAGTCATAGGAAACGCATGGGCGATCCTCCTAGCTTCGGGACATGGGACGAATCGCGCTTCGTACTCTCATCACTCTCGGCGGTATCGGAGTACTGGCGCTGTGGTGGACCGGCGCCATCCCCGGATTCACCGCGACGCCGGCACTGACCGTGACGACGTTCGGCGAACTCGTCGGGCTCATCGCCGGGTACCTCGTCTGCGTCCAGGTGCTGCTCATCGCCCGCATCCCCTGGTTCGAGCGGGGCGTCGGGCTCGACCGGCTGGTCTCCTGGCACCGCAGCGTCGGCACGACCGTCATCTTCCTCGTCATGACGCACATCGCCTTCATGATGCTCGGCGGCATGCTCGCCGACGGCAAGAACCCCGTCGGCGAGTACATCTCGATCCTCAGCGCCTACCAGGACATGTGGTGGGCCACCATCGGCACGCTCGTCTTCTTCGTCGTCGGGCTCACGAGCGCGAGGCTGCTCAAGTCTCTGCTGCCGTACGAGTGGTGGTACTGGATCCACGTCACGACCTACATCGCGATCTTCCTCACCTTCCTCCACCAGGTCAGCAGCGGCACGAACTTCGTCGCCCACCCGGTGCCGCGCGCCATCTGGATCCTCATGTACGTCGGGACCGCTCTCTGCGTCGTGTGGTGGCGCGCTCTCCTGCCGCTCGTCCGATTCGCTCGGCACGACTGGACGGTCGCCACCGTCGTACCCGAATCGCCGCGCGCGGTGAGCGTGTGGATCAAGGGGAACGACATCGAGGATCTCGGCATCCGCGCCGGCAACTTCATGATGTTCCGCTTCCTCACCTGGCGGCACATCTGGTCGGCCCACCCGTACTCGATCTCGGCGCCTCCCTACCAGGGGCACCTGCGCATCACCGTCGCCGATCTCGGCAACCACTCCGGCGCGCTGCGCGACATCCGCCCCGGCACGAAGGTCATCGTCGAGGGCCCGCACGGCTCGTTCACCGCGGAGCGCGCCAAGCGCCAGCAGCTCGTGCTCATCGCCGGCGGCGCCGGCATCGGACCGATCGCAGCGCTGGCGCGAGACTTCGCCGGCCGCGGCTTCAACTCGGTCGTGATCTACCGGGCCCGCGATGTCGACGACATGGCGCTGCTCGACGAGGTGCGCGGCCTGCCCGGCACGCGGCTCATCGTCGCGCCGGGGCGTCGCTCCGACCTCGGATTCGACCCGCTGGCCCCCGAGCACCTCTCCTCGCTCGTGCCGGACATCCGCGGACGCGAAGCGTTCCTCTGCGGCCCCGAGCCGATGATGGACACCGCAACCCACTCGCTGCACGCGCTCGGGGTGCGTCGCATCCACGCTGAGGAGATGAGCTTCGCATGACCAGACGATGGCGGGGGACGGCACTGTTCGGGGTCGTCCTGGCATCGCTGGGAGCAGCCCTGTGGGCCAAGACCACGTCGGCCGAGTCCGCAACCGTGGCCGAGAAGCCCAAGACGAGCCAGTCGCCGAGCAGTTCGGCCAGCGCGTCGAAGACCAAGCCCAGCAGCAGCACGTCGAGTTCGTCTTCGCCGAGCAGGTCGCCGAACAGTTCGCCGAGTTCGACCTCTGCGTCCACCTCGCCGACGAGCAGCGCGACGGCGAGCGCCACCAGCCCCGGCAACGCGGTCGTCGACGGCAATGCCGTCGACACGCCCTACGGGCCGGTCGAGGTCGAGGTCACCTGGCAGTCCGGATCGATCACCAAGGTCGACCTGCTGCAGTATCCGAGCGGCTCGGGTCGCGACATCGCGATCAACCAGTACGCGCTGCCGATCCTTGCGCAGGAGGTCATCCAGTCGCAGTCGGCGCAGATCAACACCGTGTCCGGCGCCACCTTCACGTCCATCGGCTATATCCAGTCCCTGCAGAGCGCGATCGACAAGAAGGGCTGAGCGATGAACGACGTGCGCACCGTCATGGGAATCCCCGTCTCGCTCGACGCGCGGCCCGTGGTGTCGCCCGAGCTCGTCGACGACGCCTTCGGCGTGCTCGAGCGGGCGGATGCCGTGTTCAGCCCGTTCCGGCGCGACAGTGAGATCTCCCGCCTCGACCGCGGCGAGCTCTCCGAGGGGTCGGCCGACCTGCTCGAGGTGCTGCAGCTCGCGGCCCGCTTCGAGGCGGATTCCGGCGGCGCGTTCTCCGTCCGCGCTGCCGGCCGCCTCGACGCCGACGGCATCGTCAAAGGCTGGGCGGTGCAGCGCGCGGCCGAACTGCTGGAATCCGGCGGCCAGCGAGACTTCTGCCTCAATGCCGGCGGCGACATCGCGGTGCGCGGCGGACCGGAGCCCGGCCGCGCCTGGCACGCGGCGATCCGCTCGCCGTGGCATCCGCGCGCGATCGCAGGGGTCGTGGCGCTGCGCGACGAGGCGATCGCGACCTCAGGCGCCTACGAGCGCGGGGCGCACCTCCACGACGGCCGCACCGGCGAGATCGCCAACGCGTTCGCGAGCGTCAGCGTCATCCACCCCTCGCTCACCGTGGCCGACGTGTGCGCCACGGCGATCATGGCGCTCGGGCCGGACGGTCCCGCCTGGGCGCACGACAGCTACGGCTGCAGCGTCGTCACCATCTCGCATGCGGGCGTGCTCGACGCCATCGGCGACGTGCGATGGGCGCGAGCCGCCTAGGCGGCAACGGTCCAGTGGACCGTTGCGGCGGCTCGCGCCGCCGAAGGCGGGGCCGCCTAGGAGGCAACGGTCCAGTGGACCGTTGCGGCGGCTCGCGCCGCCGCAGGCGGGGCCGCCTAGGAGGCAACGGTCCAGTGGACCGTTGCGGCGGCTCACGCCGCCGCAGGCGGGGCGGTCAGTGACGCAGCGCCGGCAGAACGACCGCGGCGGCGATGACGGCGATGACGAGGGCTCCGATCGCGATGCCGCCCGCGCTGCCGAAGTTGATCGTCCAGCCGAGGCCGTAGCGCTTCGGCACCACGACGCGGCCGTCGGCGGCGTTG
>NZ_DAIEII010000010.1:0-26027 GCF_027352875.1 Gryllotalpicola sp. | reverse complement strand
GACGAGGAGCGTCAGTTCGCTGACGTTCACTGCACCGCCCGGGTCGCGCCTCGCAGCGGCTTCGCCACCGGAACCACGTTGAAGACGACCGTGGTGTGGCCGAGGGTGATGGTGTCGCCGGGGTTGAGCACGGTCGGCTGGGTGAGCGCTCGGCCGTTGAGGCTGGTGCCGTTCGTCGATCCGAGATCGCGCACCTGCGCGCGCCGGCCGTCCCAGCCGATCTCGATGTGGCGGCGCGAGATGCTGCCGTCGTCGACCGTGATGTCGGACTCCGAGCCGCGGCCGATGACGGTGCGCGCGTGCGCGATCTGGTGCCGTCGGCCGCCGATGTCGATGGCGGGCGCCCACGACACTTCGCCCCGGTCGGTGACGGAGGCCACCTCGACGATGCCGGTGGTGAGCTGGGGGTCCTTGACGAGCTCGATCTGCAGGGCACCCGCGAACTGGTAGCGCTGCCGCTTGGCATGATGCTGCACGGCCGCTTCGAGTTCGTCGATGAGGGCTGGGCCGAGTTGCCTCATGCGGTCGTAATCCTCGGGGGCGAGGGTGATGGTGAAGGCGTTGGGCGCGAGGATGCGGTCGCGACTGACGACCGCGGCCTTGGTGTCGAGCTCCTTGCGCAGGGCGCCGGAGAGCTCGACGGGCTGGACGCCCGAGCGGAAGGTCTTGGCGAACGCGCCGTTCACGGCGCGCTCGAGACCGCGCTCGAAACTGTCAAGAATGCCCAAAAGTGTGCTCCTTGCACGTCGCCGTCGGGGGTACGGGGCTGCTTGCATGGTAACGGGCCGCCCTGATGGGGCCCTGGAGGCGGCCGGTCCGGGCCCGCGCGGCCCCCGGTGCGGGGTTGGGTGCCGGTCGGCGCGCCGTGCTAGCCTCGTCCGGTTGGTTCCGCGTGCGGAGCCGGCATGCGCGAGTGGCGGAATAGGCAGACGCGCACGGTTCAGGTCCGTGTGCCCGTGAGGGCGTGGGGGTTCAACTCCCCCCTCGCGCACTACAACAATTGATGACGCGATCCATCGACAACCCAGTTATCGAGCTCTCAGCCCGGAGGTCCGCGGTGCCCACCCGCCTCATGGCATTCGATCTGGACGACACGCTAGCCCCATCGAAGTCGCCGCTCCCGGAGCGGATGGCAGGGCTCATCGTGCGCCTTCTCGAGCGCATCCCCGTCGGCATCATCTCGGGCGGCCAGTTCAGCCAGTTCCGCACCCAGGTGATCGATCGCCTGGATGCCCCGGCCGCCGTGCTCGAGAACCTCTACCTCATGCCGGTGACCGGCACGCGCTACTACCGCTTCGCGGATGGCGAGTGGCACGAACAATATTCGGAGGACCTCACGCCCGAGCAGCGCCGCGCTGCCCTTGACGCACTCGAGGAGGTGGCGAAGGGCCTCGGCTACTGGGAGTCCGACACCTATGGCCCGGTGCTCGAGGACCGCGGCTCGCAGATCACCTTCAGTGCGTTCGGCCAGGCCGCGCCGCCCGACATCAAGGCGGCCTGGGACCCGACGGACGAGAAGAAGAACCGTCTGCGCGAGGCCGTGCAGGCGAAGCTGCCGGGCCTCTCGGTGCGCTCCGGCGGCTCGACGTCGATCGATATCACTCGCGAGGGCATCGACAAGGCGTACGGCATGCGCAAGCTCGTCGAGGTGACGGGGATCCCCCTCGACGACATGCTGTTCGTCGGCGACCGTCTCGACCCGCACGGCAACGACTACCCCGTCAAGGCGATGGGGGCGCGTACGCATGCCGTGCGCGGCTGGGAGGACACCGCCGACTACCTCGAGCGGCTGCTCGCGGACGGGCTGGTCTGACGCGGCTGCCTGCTCAGGCGCGCAGGCTCTCGATCTTGAGACCGAGCTCGACGTTGGACGGCTCGACCTGATGCGTGCCGTCGGGGAAGACGATGACGGGGATGCTCTTGCGCCCGCTGATCGCCTCGGCGCGGGGCGCGGCGCCCTCGATGGCGTCGACGTCGATGAAGTCCCACTCGACGCCGCTCGTGTCGAGGACGACCTTGGCTCGGTTGCAGTCGCTGCACCAGGTCGCGCCGAACATGGTGATCCTGTCGAAGGTCTCAGGGGCGATCTCACTCATGCTTCGACCCTAAAGGCTCTCGATGAGAGTGCGGTAGAAGACCTCGCCGGCGACGAGCGACGACACCGTGACGCGCTCGTCGACACCGTGTACCGAGCGCAGCTCGCCCGGGTCGAGGTGCAGCGGGGCGAAGCGGTAGGTGTGCTCCGGCGTGTAGCGGTGGAAGTGCCGGGCATCCGAGGCCGCGAGCATGATGTAGGGGGCCACGAGCACCCCGGGGTAGGCGGCGTCGATCGCCCGCTCGATGAGAGCGAACTGCTCCGCGTCGGTGCGGGATTCCGGCGACGGCTCGCTCGCCTCGACGACGTGCAGCTCGATCTCGGGATCGTCGACCGCTCTGCGCAGGATGGCGAGCGACGCGGCAACCGACGACCCGGTGGCGATGCGGATGTTGAGCATCGCGCTCGCCGTCGACGGGATCACGTTGGGCGCGGTGCCGCCGCCGAGCATGGTCGTGACGAGCGTGGTGTGCACCATGGCGGCTGGCTCGTTGCCGAGGCGTGAGAAGACGTGGGCGGCGAGCGTGGGCACGGCGAGCAGCAGGCTCAACCGGCGCCGGCCTGAGGCGGTGGCGCGGGTGCGGTAGCGCCGCAGCATCTCCCGGCCGGTGTCGTTGAGCCGGTCGGGGAAGGGGTTGCGGGTCAACCGCGCGACGGCGCGGGCGATCCGGTCGGTCGCGGTGAGGTCGTTGGCGGGGGTGCTGGCGTGGCCGGCGACGCCGGTGGCGCGCAGTTCGACGCTGAGGATGCCCTTCTCGCCGACGCCGACCTGGGCGGCGGGCTCGGGAACCATGGGCATGACGCCTTCGACGATGGCGCCGCCCTCGTCGAGGACGATCCAGGGTCGGATGCCGCGCGCATGCAGCAGGTCGGCGATGGTCTTGGCGCCGCCGCCGTAGGTCTCCTCGTCGCCGCCGAAGGAGAGATAGATGTCGCGCGGCGGGGTGAACCCGCGCTGCAGGAGATTCTCGACCGCGTCGAGCAGCACGACGAGCGCGCCTTTGTCGTCGATGGCGCCGCGGCCGTAGACGATGCCGCCGCTGATGGCGCCGCCGAAGGCGTCGAACGACCAGATGTCGTCGGGGTCGACGGGCACGACGTCGAAGTGCGCCATGAGCACAGCCGGTCGAGTCGCCGCGGAAGCCGGTGCGTCGAGGCCGGCGCGCCAGTGGTAGAGGAGGCCCAGTTCCCCGACCCGTTCCAACTCGAGCCGCTCGTGCACGAGGGGGTACAGCTCACGCAGCAGCCTGGGGAAGGCGGCGAGCTCGGCATCCTCGCCCGTGACGGTCTTGGCCCGGATCATCCGCGCCAGCCGCTCCTCGATGCCCGCACGAACGGACGCCTCAGCCATGCCCTGAGCCTAACTAGCGGATAAGCCGTGCTCGTGGTGCGCGCCGTCAGCGCCGCTGGCGTGCCGTCAGGGCGAGCGCGTCGGTCCGACCGTCTCGGCAATTCGCTCAATGACCTCAACCACGTCCTCGTGCTCCCAGCAGCGGACGACCTCCCAGCCAGCGGCCTCCAACGCGGCGGTGTCGCTGCGGTCCCGCTCGACGTTGCGCGCGAGTTTGGGCAGCCAGTAGTCGGAGTGGGTCTTCGGACTTGTGCCGTGGACCGGGCACTGGTGCCAAAAGCAGCCGTCGATGAAGATCGCAACCTTGCGGTTGGTGAATGCGATGTCGACATGCGTCCCCGCCGGCGGAACCGCTCGGTAGTCGACGCGGAATCGATAGCCAAGCGCGTGCAGCGCCCTACGGATCAAGAGCTCGGGCTTCGTATCGCGACGCCGGTTCCCGAGCATCGACTTCCGAGTTCCCTCGTTCGACGCCCACGACATACCAGCAGGCTACGTGTCGCGGCTACCTCTGTGGTCGGGGAGCTTCGGGGCAGTCACGGTCGGATCGGAATCCTCCGCAACACGCCACAGGCGTCCATCGAGTTCCACCGAATACGGATCGGCCTCATCCGCCAGGGCAATCCGCGCGCTGACGAACTGGCCGGCGCCGGGCACAGGAAGCCCGAGCTGCGCTGCAACTTCGCGGTGCGTGCTGTAGTCCCCGCCGATGACGAGGATGCCCTCTCTTGCAAGCGCGGTCTTCGATCCTCCATTTGCACGAGCGCGCTTCATGTAGTCGTCCTGCTGGGCAACCGTTGCGACGGCCGCGCGGTCGATCACGCGCCGCTGGATCAGCCGGAACATCTCGTTGAGCCGTTGCTGGCCGGACTTCTTGGCAAAGATACGACTCTGGTCTTCGGGAACGGCGTGCAGGAGCACGTTCTCTGCCATGGGGGCTCCGAAGTGGAGCCAGCGGATATGCGAGCGGCCTCCGGTGCTGATTCCGGTCTTCCCGTCGCGATTCACGGATTCGCGCAGGATTGCCGGCACAGCGCGAACAACGCCCATCGCCCACTCGGAGTTCTCGTCGCTGGCGTGGCAGACGAGCAGAATCTGATTGACGCCTTCGGGTGGAACCATCCAACCGCCGAAAGATTGCGAGTATTTGCAGTCAACGTCGAGACCCGCGATCCGATAGTCGAGAAGCCTGCCGTCGCCAACGACATCTGCAAAGGCATTACGTAGGTTGATTTCGATGACTGTGCCGAAGTAGGTCCGCTCGGTCTTGGTCAGCTGATCCCATCTGTAGCGACCCGTGTGCTGGCCGTCGTAGATCTGGTCGAAGCTACGTCGGAAGACCTTTGCTGCACGTCGGCCGTCCGGATCGGCGGCGAGGAGGGTGTCGAAGACCGCCCCCGCCCCCGAGTCCTCGGAGCCTGCCGCAACGTCGCCTGTCACATGGCCGAGGTTATCGGCCAGCAGTTGAGCTCAAGTGCCGGTGTCATGAAGCTGCGCGCCCACCGGCGCCCAGTCGGGACAGGAGCGGAACCACCGTCTGCTCATCGCGCCCGAGCGTCTTCCCTGCAAGTGCCTTCTGAATCCGTCGGCCGACCGCCTCTGCGACCGGTGGCGGGAACGCGTTGCCAATCTGCCGGTATGCGGCGGTCTTGCGCCCGGCGAAGTTCCACTCTGCAGGAAAGCCCTGAACGCGTGCCGCCATCTGGAGAGTCAGACGTGGGGTGTGGTCAACCGGGGTTTCGGCGTCCGGTGGGGCGTCGGCGATGCCCCTGCCATCGACACCGAGTTCGAGCCACGCCGCCCGAGCTCGAGTGGGGCCGAGGTCGGCGCCGCCGTGCCTCTTGCTCCCGCCGACGAGTGTCGGGGCCACACGATTCGCGCGGACTGCCCAGGAGTCAGCTCCTCGCCAGCCGTTCGCGGCCATAAAGGGGTGCAGCGCCTCTCCAACCGTGGTCGTGCGATCGCTATGGAGGCCCCAGGCGAACTTCTTGAAGTGCCGACGTCGCATCGCGACGAGGAGGAAGCGTGGGCGAAGCTGCGGAACACCGTAGGAAGCGGCCTCGATCAGCTTCCAGTCTGCGTCATAGCCCAGCGCGTCGAGCTCGTGCAGGATCGACTCCCTATACGTAGAGAATCGGGTCGATGCGAGGCCCTTTACATTCTCAAGAAGCACCGCGGTCGGCCTAGCCTCGCGCACCAGCCGCAGCGCCTCCGGGAACAGGTCACGTTCGTCGTCCTGGCCCAGCTGCTTTCCGGCGACGCTGAACGGGGGGCAAGGTACGCCGCCTGCGAGAAGATCAATGCCCCGGAACTTCCGCCCATCGATCTCGCGAACGTCGCCCTCGTGCACGTTCAAGTTTGGACGATTCAGGCGAAGCGTTGCCGCAGCCCACGGGTCGATCTCGACGGCTAGCTCGTGAGCAAATCCGGCTCGCTCGATGCCCGAGAACTGTCCTCCGGCACCGGCGCAGATCTCGAGACTGGTCAGTTGATCGGTCACGGGGTTCTCCTCGCTTGGTCGAATCTATCTTCGGATACCGAAAGCCATAATGCCGTGCGCCACCGACACCGTGTCTTGGAGAAGAAGGCTTGGCGGATGCGGCTCGTGCCGACAAGTATCGGAGAGCGCTGAACGCGGCTGCGCTGATGGCTGGTGTGGGTCCGAAAGGGGCTGACCCGCCTTCAGCACCATGCGATGACCGCGCACCGCCGGGCGGTCGGGATCGGCCCAGTCGAGGGAGCCGATGACGGCGAGGCCGATCCAGAGGAGCTCGTCGTGGTCGGTGCTCCGGGTGGGGAATCCGTCGACGGGCTCGACCTCGTAGACGGCGAGGTCGATCGTGCCGGTCGTCTCGCGCACGATCAGGCGGCCGACCGCGACCGCGACCCCGAGCTCCTCGTGCAGCTCGCGGGCGAGGGCGTCCTGCGACGACTCGCCCGGCTCGACCTTGCCACCGGGGAACTCCCACTTGCCCGCGGCCGTCGTGTGCGGCGCGCGCCGGCAGGCGAGCACCCGCGTGCCGTCGAGGAAGACGCCCGCGACGACCTCGACGGGCGCGGTCACACGATCACCTCGAGGACGACGGCCGCGGTCGAGCCGGCGGACAGCGCGTTGGCATCCCGCACCTGCTTCTTGATCGGCAGGATGTATGTCGACTCGCTCGGGAAGATCGAGGTCAGCCACGTCACCGGCCCGACAGTGACGCGCACCTTCACCGAACCGAAGCCCTTCGGCGGCAGGGGGATGACGCTGATCTCGTCGGCGATCGCTTCGGGCAGCGACACGAAATGCCACTGCGAATCGGCACGCCAGCGCCAGAGGCCGGCCTCGAACGAGAACTGCACCCGCCAAGTCTGCGACCTCGGTCGCCATCGCAGGCCCCGCCCGCAGTCGACCGGCGCACGGTCGTGCCGTGCGCGCCGCCCCGGCACGCGAGGCCTAGCGTGCCAGGAGGCGGCGCCGGCCGTATCAGCCGCGCCGAGCCTTCTCGGCCTCCGCCAGCAGCAGCGCCGCGCAGAAGCCGCGAAGGCCCGCCTCGAGGTCTTCGATCGGCGGAAAGCTGGGCGCGATGCGGATCACCGCATCGTCCGGGTCGTTGCCGTACGGATGGGTCGCCCCGGCCGGCGTGATCGCGATGCCGGCCTCCTTCGCGAGCTCGACCGCGCGCTGCGCCACCCCCTGCGAGGCGAACAGCGTGAGGAAGTAGCCGCCCTTCGGTGTCGTCCAGCGGCCGACGCCGTGGGGGGCGAGCTGCTCCCGGAACACCTCGTCGACCTTGTCGAACTTCGGAGCGAGCAGGGCACGATGCTCGGCCATGAGAGCCTCGACGCCGGCCGCATCCCTGAGGAACTGCACGTGCCTGAGCTGGTTGAGCTTGTCCGGCCCGATCGACTGCGTCATCTGGCAGTCGAGCCACCAGGCGACGTTCGCCGGCGAACCGCCGAGGAACGCGACGCCCGCACTCGGGAAGGTGATCTTCGAGGTCGATGCGAACACGAGCACTCGATCGGGGTTCCCGGCCTCCGCCGCCAGCGACAGGATGTCGATGACGGGCGGCCTCGCGTCGGTGAGGTGGTGCACGAAGTAGGCGTTGTCCCACATGATGCGGAAATCGGGCGCCGCCTCGAGCGAGACGAGAGCGCGGGCGACGTCCTCCGAGTAGATCGCGCCGGTCGGGTTCGAGTACGTCGGCACGCACCAGATGCCCTTGATCGTGGGGTCCTCGGCGATGGCTTTGCGGACGGCCGCGATATCGGGGCCGTCGTCGTTGAGGGGCACTGCGCGCAGCCGGAATCCCAACTTCTCGGTCACCGCGAAGTGGCGGTCGTAGCCCGGCACCGGACAGAGGAACGTCACCGTCTCCTCCTTTGCCCACGGCCGGATGGCTCCCGGCACCCCATGGAGCAGCGCGAAGGCGATGACGTCGTGCATGATCGTGAGGCTCGACGACCCGAGCGCGAGCAGCTGCACCGCCGGAATGCCGAGGATGCCGCCGAACAGCTCGCGCAGCTCGAGCAGGCCCTGCGTGTTGCCGTAGTTGCGGGTGTCGGCGCCGCTGCGATCGATGTAGGCGTCACCGGGCAGACTGAGCAGCGCATTGCTGAGATCGAGCTGCTCGGCCGAGGGCTTGCCGCGCGTGAGATCGAGCTTCAGGCCCCGCGCCTTGAGGGCGTCGTAGGAGGCCTGGAACTCGGGGAGGAGAGCGGCGAGGTTCACCCCTCAATCGTAGTTTGGGCGGCGGCTACGCTGAGGCTGTGCCCGATGTCGTCCTGCGCCTCAGCGGCGTCGACGTCATCCGCGATGAGCGGCCGATCCTCGCGGGCGTCGACCTCGAGGTCCGCCAGGGCGAGCACTGGGCGCTCATCGGCGCGAACGGCGCCGGCAAGTCGACGATGCTGGCGCTGCTCGCGGCGCAGCAGTTCCCTTCGGCGGGCACGGTGACCGTGCTCGGCATGACGCTCGGCCGCGTCGAGCTGCGCGGGCTGCGGTCGCGCATCGGCCATGTCGACCCCCGGCACCGGCTCATGAATCCGCTCACCGTCCGCGAGGTGGTGTGGACGGGCGGCACGGGAGGCGCCGAGCTGCCGATGCGCTGGTCGCCGTCGGATGCCGAGCGCGAGCGTGCCGACTGGCTCATCGGCGTCGTCGGGCTCAGGCGCCTCGCCGACAAGCCCTGGCCGACGCTGTCGCAGGGCGAGCGCGGGCGCACGCTCGTCGCACGGGCGCTGCAGAGCGATCCGGAGATCCTGCTGCTCGACGAGCCGACGACGGGGCTCGACATCCCCGCGCGCGAAGGACTGCTCGACATCCTCGACCAGCTGCGGGCGGAGCACCCCGCGCTCGCCTCCGTGCTCGTCACGCACCACCTCGAGGACCTGCCCGCTTCGACCAGCCACGCCGCACTGCTGCGCGAGGGCGCGATCACGGCATCCGGCGCGGTCGACAGGGTGCTGACGAGCGCCAACCTCAGCGCAGCTCTCGACTACCCGCTCATCGTCGCGCGCGTCGGCGGCCGGTGGTCGGTGCGCAGCGGTCGGCACCCCAATATTCCGGAAACGGAATAGAGCGCCTCAGAGCGCGAGCCCGAGTGCGTAGCCGGCCGCGGCACATCCTGTCGCGATGAGGAGCACCGCGACGGAGTTGACGAGGGCGGCACCCCAGGCGCGGCGCGTGACGAGCTCGGCGGTCTCGACCATCGCGGTCGAGAAGGTGGTGTAGCCGCCCAGGAAGCCGGTGCCGGCGACGAGCCGCCACTCCTCGGGCAGCACGCCGGCGGCGGCGAGTCCGAAGAGGAATCCGAGCAGCAGCGAGCCGCTGAGGTTGATGACGTTCGTCGCCCACGGGATCGCCGTCGTCAACCGCGCCCGCAGGGTCTCATTGACGACGAAGCGCGTCACCGCGCCGAGACCGCCCGAGACGGCGATGAGCAGAGCCAGGAGCCCGCCGCTCACCGCGCCTCGTCCGGTCGCCGGCGGCGCATGCTCGCGGCGACCCGGATGCCGGCGAGCGCCGCCAGCACACCGAGCACGAGGGACGCCGCGCCGTACAGCAGGGCGGTTCCAAGATCGGTGCGGGACGCCTCTTCGAAGGCGAGCGTCGAGTACGTGGTGAATCCGCCGAGGAATCCTGGCCCGAAGAACCAGCGCACCTCGCGGCGTTCCGGATTGTCGGGGCGATGCACCGAGAGAAGCTCCAGGAGAAACCCGAGGAGGAACGCGCCGACGACGTTGACGGCGAACGTCGCCCACGGCCAGCCCGCGCCGGGGAGCGCGAGCGAGACGCCGTAGCGGGCCAGGGTGCCCAGTGCGCCGCCCGCGAACACGAGCCCGAGCGCGACCGGAGGGAGCAGCGCCCTGCTAGCCATTCGCGGGCGGGGAGGGCGGCGCGGGCGGTTGCGGGAGCCGGTCGCGAACGTCCTGGGTCATGGGGTCGACGATGTCGTCGAAGTCGTGGTGGCGCTCCAGCCAGGTGCGGACGTAGGGGCAGACGGCGACGACGCGCATGCCCTGCGCGCGCGCGTCGGTCAGCGCCGCGGCGACGAGCTGCGACGCGAGGCCCTGGCCCTCGAACTCCGGCGTGATCGTGGTGTGGAGGAACACGCGCGTCCGGTCGACGTCGGCGTACTGGGCGTCGCCCGCGTCGACGCCGTCGACGCTGATGACGTAGCTGCTCTCGGCCGCCTCCGGCCGGACCGCGATCTCGCTCATATCGAAAGCGTAGGCCGCGACGCGGCTACGCCGCCCAAACCGACTGGCCGAGCAGCAGGCCCCGTAGCTGATCGGTCGAATGCACGACTGCCATCGCACCGACCGCTTCGGCGGGCGATCCGTACCCCCACTCGACCATGATGGTCGGCACCTCGTTCTCGAGGGCGCCCCTGACGTCGTACGACCGGTCGCCGACCATGATCGGCCCGCTCACGTCGACGCCGTTCGCGGCGAGCTGCTCGAGCGTGTACGCGACGACGTCGGCCTTGAGCGATCGGGTCTCGTCCTCGCTTGCGGCCCCGACGAACGTGAAGTACTTCGCGAGGTCGAAGTGCTCGAGCACGCGAGCGGCCCGCGACAGCGGCTTGCTCGTCGCCAGGGCGAGGGGCACGCCGATTGCGTTGAGGTCGGCGAGCAGCCCGACGATGCCCGGGAACACGGCGTTGTCGACGATGTCCGACTCGACCGAGATCTCGCGGTAGATCTCGAGCGCGCGCTCGGCGGTGGCGTCGTCGAGGCCGCCGTGCACGCGCAGCGTGTCGTACAGCGGCGGGCCGACGTACTTCATGAGGTCGTCGGGCGCGTGCGTGCCGAGGCCCATCTCCTCGAAGGTGCGCGCGAGCGACCGGGTGATGCCCGGCGCGGAGTCGACAAGGGTTCCATCGAGATCGAACAGCACGCAGCTCCAGCTGCGCATGACCTCGGGTGCAGCGATAGTCATAACCGGCCGATAATATCCGACACCGGCTGGTCGACCGAAACCGGGTCGATCGTTCAGAACAGCGTCGGGACGCCCGAGTCGACGCCCTTCATGGCGTCGTAGTCGAGGACGACGCAGCGGATGCCGCGATCCTCGGCGAGAGTGCGCGCCTGTGGCTTGATCTCCTGCGCCGCGAACACTCCGGTCACCGGCGCGAGCAGCGGGTCGCGGTTCATGAGCTCGAGGTAGCGGGTGAGCTGCTCGACGCCGTCGATGTCGCCGCGGCGTTTGAGCTCGACGGCGACGCTGCGGCCCGCCGGGTCGCGCGCGAGGATGTCGACCGGGCCGATCGCCGTCATATACTCGCGCCGCACCAGCGTGTGCCCGTCGCCGAGCAGCTCGATCTGCTCGGCGAGCAACTGCTGCAGGTGCGCCTCGACCCCGTCCTTCTGAAGTCCCGGGTCGATGCCGAGATCGTGCGCGGAGTCGTGGACGATCTCGTGGATCGACACAGTGAGGGTGTCGTCCGTCTTCTGGTGCGTCACGCGCCAGAGGGCGAGGATGCCGGCATCCTGCTGCTCGGCGGAGGGTTCGACCTCGCTGAGTGTGCACGGCGGGCTCATCCAGTTGAGTGCCTTGGTATTGTTCCCGTCCGAGTGGACGATGACGGTGCCGTCGGCCTTCACGATGAGAAGTCGGGTCGCGACGGGTAGGTGAGCACTCAATCTGCCCGCATAATCAACGGAACAGCGGGCGATGACGAGTCTCACCGTTCCACGGTACCGGGACGCGTGCGGCCGTTTCGTCAGGCCTTCCGGACCGAGTACACGAGTCGCGTGAACTGGCCGACCGCGCGCGCGGATTCCAGTCGCAGTCGACCCGGTCCGAAGGCCTGTGCCGAGGGCGGCGGCGAGCCCCAGAACCCCGCGGTCGACCGGACTGCCGCGCACGAATCGATTCTTCTGGTTCCGGACCCCGCCCTATAGTTACGACAACCGCCCGAAGGAGGCGTTACGTGACCGAATCGCCGCGCCCCACGCTCGCCGCCGTCGCGGCCCGCGCCGGGGTCAGCGCCTCGACGGCGTCGCTCGCGTTCAGCGGCACCGGGCCGGTCTCGGACGCGACCCGCGACAAGGTGCTCGCCGCCGCCCGCGAGCTCGGCTACGCCGGCCCCGACCCCCTCGCCCGCTCACTGCGCCGCGGCCGCTCGGGCATCGTCGGCGTCTACCTCGAGCCGAGCATCGCTGCCGCGTTCACCGACCCGGTGCGCATCCTCATGCTCGATGGCCTGTCCGAGGCGGTCGACGAGGTCGGCGCCTCTCTACTTCTGATCACCGGGCCTGCCGGGCTCAGCGCGGCGCCGCTCGACGCCGCGGTACTCCTCAACCACAGCCCGGCGCTCGACGCGCCGCTGTCGGCGCTGCGCTCGCGCGGGATGCCGGTCGTCGGCGTCGAGGCGGCGGCGCGCGTCGACGGGCTCGTGCGCATCGACCAGGACAACCGGGCTGCGACGGCCCTCGGCGCCCGACATCTCTACCAGCTCGGCCACCGGCGGGTCGCGGTCGCGGCGCTGGCGGTCGACAGTGCGCGCGAACCGGGGCCGGTCACCGCCGAGCGCCGTGCGGCGGCGACGTACTTGCCCTTCATCGAGCGCTACCAGGGCGTGCGCGACGTGTTCCCCGACGCTCCTGCCTACGCGGCCCGGTCGAGCGCGGTCGACGAGGGCAAGGCGGTGGGCCTGGCGTTGCTCGACGTGCCGAGCGCGGTGCGCCCGACGGCGATCATCGCGCAGAGCGACCTGCTCGCCTGGGGTGTGATCCGCGCCGCGGAATCCCTCGGGCTGCGCGTTCCGGCCGACGTGTCGGTTCTCGGCTTCGACGGCGTGCGCATCGAGGGGCCGGTGGGCCACGACCTCACGACCCTCGTCCAGCCTGCGGTGGAGAAGGGGCGCGCGGCCGGCCAGGCCATCATTCGCCTGCTGCGCGGCGAGCGGGTCGAGTCGCAGGTCTTCCCCAGCGAGTTCCACGAGGGCAACACGACCGGCCCCGTCGGCCCCGCCTAGGCTTGAGGCATGGCAGTCTCCGGCATCGAACTCGACCAGCTCGACCCCGCGGTCCGCGCACCGGACGACCTCTACCGCCACGTCAACGGCAGATGGCTGACCACCACCGAGATCCCCGCCGACAAGGCGCGCTGGGGGTCGTTCAACGTCCTCGCTGAGGAGGCCGAGAAGGCCGTCCGCGAGATCGTCGAGTCGACGACGGACGCCGCGCCCGGCAGCGACGAGCAGAAGTACGCCGACCTCTACGCGAGCTTCATGGCCGCCGACCGGGTCAATGCGCTCGGGGCCGCCCCGCTCGGCGGCGACCTTGCCGCGATCGCCGCGATCGAGTCGATGACCGGATTGCTGGAGACGATCGGCCGCCTCGAGCGCGCCGGGGTCGGCGGCTTCTACCAGACCTTCGTCGAGGGCGATCCGGGCCGGCCGGGCACCTACGTCGCCTTCCTCGAGCAGGGCGGGCTGGGGCTCCCCGACGAGGAGTACTACCGCGCGGAATCCTTCGCGGAGATCCGCACCGCCTACCTCGCCCACCTCGGGAGGATGCTCGCGCTCGCCGGTCTCGACGATGCCGCGGCCCGGGCGAAGCGCGTCTTCGACCTCGAGACCGCGATCGCCTCGCACCACTGGGACAAGGTGCGCAACCGCGACATGGTCGCGACCTACAACTCGTTCTCGTGGTCCGAGCTCACGGCGCTGGCGCCGGCACTCGACCTCGAGACCTGGCGAGCCGCCCTCGGGGCGCCGGAGGCCGCATTCGCGCAGGTCGTCGTGCGCCAGCCGAGCTTCAGCGAGGGCATCCAATCGCTCTTCGTCGACGAGCAGCTGCCCGCCTGGAAGGACTGGCTCGCCTGGCAGCTCGTCCACGCCCGCGCCGGCTACCTCAGCGACGAATTCGTCGGCGAGAACTTCGACTTCTACGGCAAGACCCTTTCCGGCACGCCGGAACTGCGCGAGCGCTGGAAGCGCGGCGTCAGCCTCGTCGAAGGCGCCCTCGGCGAGGCCGTCGGGCGCGACTACGTCACCCGCCACTACCCGCCCGCGGCCAAGGCCCAGATGGACGAGCTCGTCGGCCGACTCATCGAGGCGTACCGCCTGAGCATCGAGGCACTCGACTGGATGGGGCCCGAGACCCGCGCAAAGGCCCTCGACAAGCTCGCGAAGTTCACGCCGATGATCGGCCACCCCGTGAAGTGGCGCGACTACTCGGCCCTCCGGATCGACCCCGAAGACCTGCTCGGCAACGTCGCCGCGGTGACGCTCTTCGAGTTCAACCGGCAGCTCGGTCGCGTGGGCCGACCGGTCGACAAGGAGGAGTGGGAGATGACCCCGCAGACGGTCAACGCCTACTACCACCCGTTCTACAACGTCATCGTCTTCCCCGCGGCCATCCTGCAACCGCCGTTCTTCGACCCGAACCGCGACGCCGCGGCGAACTACGGCGCGATCGGCGCCGTCATCGGCCACGAGATCGGCCACGGCTTCGACGACCAGGGCTCGCAGTTCGACGGCGACGGCAAGCTCGAGAACTGGTGGACGGATGCCGACCGCGAGGCCTTCGAGGTGCGCACCCGCGCTCTCATCGCGCAGTACGACGCACTCGTTCCCGCGCAGCTCGTCGGCACCGAATACCACGTCAACGGCGCCATGACCATCGGCGAGAACATCGGCGACCTCGGCGGCCTCGGCATCGCCTGGCAGGCGTACCTGCTCTCGCTCGGCGGCGAGGAGCCGCCGGTGATCGACGGCCTCACCGGCGCGCAGCGCTTCTTCCTCTCGTGGGCGCAGGCGTGGCGCGAGAAGCGACGGGATGCCGAGCAGATCCGCCTGCTCACGATCGACCCGCACTCGCCGACCGAGTTCCGCTGCAACCAGATCGTGCGCAACATCGATGCGTACTACGACGCCTTCGAAGTGGCGGAGAGCGACGCGCTCTTCCTGCCCGCGCCCGACCGCGTCACCATCTGGTGAACCGGCCGCCGCGCTCGGCGGCGGCCGCGTTGGCGACCAGGGCCCCTCGGTAGGATTGCAGATTATGGCTGAATCCCGCCTCGACTCCGTCATCGCGCTCGCTCAGAACCGGGGATTCGTCTTCCAGTCCGGCGAGATCTACGGCGGGACCCGCTCGGCGTGGGACTACGGTCCCCTCGGCGTGGAGCTCAAGGAGAACATCAAGCGCCAGTGGTGGCGGACGTTCGTCCAGGGGCGCGGCGACATGGTCGGCCTCGACTCGGCCGTCATCCTGCCGACGCCGGTGTGGTCGGCATCCGGTCACGTCGCGACGTTCAATGACCCGCTCACCGAGTCGCTGACGACGCACAGGCGCTACCGCGCCGACCATCTCTTCGAGGAGTACGAGCGCGTCAACGGCCATCCGCCGGTGAACGGCCTCGACGACATCCCCGACCCCGAGAACCCCAAGATCGTCGGCAAGTGGACGCCGATCCGCCAGTTCTCGGGCATGCTCAAGACGTACCTCGGCGTCATCGAGGACGAATCCGGATTGCACTACCTGCGCCCCGAGACCGCACAGGGCATCTTCGTCAACTTCGCCAACGTGCTGCAGACGAGCCGCAAGAAGCCGCCCTTCGGCATCGGCCAGATCGGCAAGGCGTTCCGCAACGAGATCACGCCGGGCAATTTCATCTTCCGCACCCGCGAGTTCGAGCAGATGGAGATCGAGTTCTTCACCCCGCCCGCGGACGCCCCCGCCTGGTTCGAGCGCTGGGTCGACGACTGCGAGAGATGGTTCCTCGACCTGGGCCTGCGCGCGGAGGACCTGCGTCGCTACGAGGTGCCGGATGGCGACCGTGCGCACTACAGCGACCGCACCATCGACATCGAGTACCGGTTCGGATTCGCCGGCGACGAGTGGGGGGAGCTCATGGGCATCGCCAACCGCACCGATTTCGACCTCATCAACCACACCCGCGACTCGGGCAAAGACCTCTCGTACTTCGACCCCACGACGAACGAGCGCTGGGTGCCCTACGTCATCGAGCCGTCCTTCGGCCTCACCCGCTCGCTCATGGCCTTCCTCCTCTCGGCGTATGACGAGGAGGAGGTCACCACTGCCAAGGGCGAGACCGAGACCCGCACCGTGCTGCGCCTCGACGCACGTCTCGCGCCGTACAAGGTCGCCGTGCTGCCGCTGTCGAAGAAGGACACGCTCACGCCGCTCGCCGCCGAGATCGCGGATTCCCTCCGCGCGGTGTGGAGCATCGACTACGACGAGACGCAGGCCATCGGCCGCCGCTACCGCCGTCAGGACGAGATCGGGACCCCGTACTGCGTCACGGTCGACTTCGACTCGCTCGAGGACGGCGCGGTGACGGTGCGCGATCGCGACACCATGGCGCAGGACCGCGTGCCGATCACCGAGCTGCTGGCGTACCTCGCCGCCCGCCTCATCGGCGCGTAGGCGGCCGGTAGCCCGGGCACGCCGGCGAGGTCGGGCGATCGGCCGCCGCCCGCGCAGCGAACCTGCCGGGAGCTGACCCCTATGCGGCTCGGGCAGCCCATTCGCTTTCGGTAATGGCGTAGATCGCCACGTCATGCCATTCGTCGGCAACGAGTTCGCGCTCTTTGAGCACGGCCTCCTGCCGCATTCCGAGGACGCTGCAGAGCCGCCCGGACGCCTCGTTGCGGGTGTCGAGCTCGGCGTAGACGCGATGCGCGCCGAGCTTCGTGAACACGATCTCGAGCACCTTCTGCGCCGCCTCGGTCGCAAGACCGCGCCCGTGGATGGCGGGGTGGAACACCCAGCCGATCTCGAACTGCTTGTTGCGCAGGCTCTTGGCGAAGACGCTCACGTCGCCGATCTCCGCGCCCTGCTCGCCGTCGGGCGTTGCGAACTCGACGCGCCACACGAAGCCGTCGCCCTGCCGGGTGATGTGGCTGAGGGCGAGGCGCTTGCGCACGCTCCTGCTGTCGGCCTCGTCGTCGTGGTCGCGCACCTCCCAGCGGAGGTACTTCGTGACGGTGCGCGAGCGCGCGAGCGGGCTGTGCGCCTCCGTCACCTCGTCGAGGGTCATGGGCACGAGCGCGAGGCGTTCGGTCGAGAGGGTCTCGACCTCGTACGGGATCGGAATGGACTCGGTGATCGGCGCCGACATGACCTCGGTCTCCCCTCCGCGGCGCCAGGTGCGGCCCGCTTGGGGAAAGCATAGGCGGTCTAGGAGACGGCTTCCGCCGCGCCCGATTCCTCGCCGCCGGCGCCTCGATCGGCGCTCGCCGGGCCCTCTGGGGGCGTGACCCCGAACACCGCGCGCAGGCCCTCGACGAAGTCGTCGGCTCTTCCAGCGCGGGCGAGTTCGCGGGCCAGAACGCTCGGGTCGTGGAGCAGTACGCCCGCGAAATGGCGCAGTGCGCGCTCGATGTCTGCTGCGCTCTCACGATGCCGGTGGCGCTCGACCTCGGCATCCACCAGCGAGAGGATGCGCTCGCGCAACGCGACCAGCGCGGGCTCGACGTCGCGCTCGGCCGCCTTGGCAGCGAACTCGGTGGCGGCATCGCCGACGATCCCGCGGGCGTCGTCGGTGGCCTGGAGCTCGTCGAGCGGCGCGTGCAACGAGATCGTCGCGAGGTCGAGCAGGGTGACGCCGGCGAGCTCGTCGACGGCGGCGTCGACATTGCGCGGCAGGCCGAGGTCGATGACGAGCAGCGGCCGGGTGCGCCCGGCAATGGCCTCGCGCGCGGCGTCGACGCCGATGACGAGGCCGGGCGCGACGGTGCACGCGATGACGAGATCGGCGTCGTGCAGCGCCGCTGCGAGGTCGTCGACATGCGCGACGTCGTGCTTGAGCGCGAACTGGGCGCCGCGCTGCGTGCGCGAGAACACGGCGATGTCGGCGGCCCCGTGCGCCCGCACGGCGGCGAGGCTCACGGCGGCGTACTGGCCGGTTCCGACGAGCACGACCTTGGCGCTCGCCCAGTCGGCGATGTGACCCTGACTGAGCTCGAGCGCGAGGTGCACCATCGAGCGGCCGGCGGTCGTGAGGCCGGTGGTGTTCTTGACCTGGCGGCTGGCGCGGGACGCGTCGTCGAAGAGGCGCTCGAGGCCGCGGGTCGTCGTGCCCGCCTGGCGCGCCTTGGCGAGCGCGCGGCGCACCTGGCCGGCGATCTCACCCTCGCCGACCACGACCGATTCCAGGCCGGAGGACACGGCGAAGAGGTGCTGGGGCACGGCGTCGTGCGCGATCACCGCGGCGTGCTGGGCGAGGTCGGCGGACTCGACGTGCGCGGCGTCGGCGACGCGCTCGAGCAGGGTCGCGGAATCCGCCCCGTCGTCGACGTCGAGGTAGGCCTCGAAGCGGTTGCAGGTGGCGAGCACCACTGCGCCGGTCACGCCGGGGGCGGCGAGCAGTGCGGATTCGATCGGAGAGGCGCTGCGCTCGAGCTGTTCGAGGAGGTCGAACGACGCATTGCGATGGCTCGACGAGAATCCCAGAAGCACGGTATTAAAGGGTACGCCCGGCATCCCTCAGGAATTGCCTGGAAGAATCGTCGAGTGATCGCTGCCCTGACCGTCCCCCGGCTCATCCAGGCCTACCGCGGAGTTCGGCCGCCGGTCACCCCGGTGTGGTTCATGCGCCAGGCCGGGCGCTCGCTGCCCGAGTACCGCGAACTGCGGCTCGGCAATTCGATGCTCGACGCCTGCCTCGATCCGGCGCTCGCGGCCGAGATCACCCTGCAGCCGGTGCGTCGCCACGGCGTCGACGCCGCCATCTTCTTCAGCGACATCGTCGTGCCACTGCTGCTCGCGGGCGTCGACGTGCAGATCGTCGCCGGGCGCGGGCCGGTGTTCGCGAAGCCGGTGCGGGATGCCGCGGCGGTGGCGGCTCTCCCGTCGCCGGCGGTGCTCGCCGGCACCGTGCTCGATCCGATCCGCGAGGGCGTGCGCCGCACCGTCGAGGGACTGCGCGGCATCGGCGACGGCCTGGCCCCGCTGATCGGGTTCGCCGGGGCGCCCTTCACGCTCGCCGCCTACCTCGTCGAGGGCGGGCCGTCGAAGGAGCATCTCGCCGCCCGCGCGCTCATGCACGCCGACCCTGAGGCGTGGTCGGCGCTGATGGAGTGGTGCGCCGATGTCACCGGGGCCTTCCTGCGCGCGCAGGTGCTCGACGGGGCGTCGGCCGTGCAGCTCTTCGACTCGTGGGCGGGTTCGCTGTCACTGGCCGACTACACCCGATTCGTCGCGCCGGCATCGGCGAGGGCGCTCGCGCACGTCGCGGACCTCGACGTGCCGAAGGTGCACTTCGGTGTCGGAACGGGCGAGCTGCTCGCCGCGATGCGGGACGTCGGAGCCGACGTCGTCGGCGTCGACTGGCGGATTCCACTCGACGAGGCCTCTCGCCGCCTCGGCGGTGCCACCCCCGTGCAGGGCAACATCGACCCCGCGCTGCTCGCCGCCCCCTGGCCGGTACTCGAAGCGCATGTGCTCGATGTCATCCAGCGGGGCAAGGCGGCTCCGGCGCACGTCCTCAACCTCGGGCACGGCGTGCCGCCGGAGACGGATCCGGCCGTGCTCACCCGGATCGTCGAGCTGGTGCACGCGCTGTGATCGCGACACTGGACGAGCGCCTCGCCGAGAACCCGATGCGCGTCGCCATCGTCGGCGGCGGTGTGGGCGGTCTCGTCGCCGCGCGCGAGCTCGCCCGGCCCGGCATCGAGGTGACGCTCTACGAGGCGGGAGGCCGTCTCGGCGGCTCGGTCGCCCCGCTTGCCGTCGCAGGCGTGACGGTGGATGCCGGCGCCGAGAGCTTCGCGACGCGCGGCGGTCACGTCGCCGCACTCCTCGCCGAACTCGGCCTCACCGCCGACATCGTCGAGCCCAACGCGGCGGGCGCGTGGCTGCAGCTGCCCGGCAGGGCGGTGCCGATGCCGAAGGCTGGGATGCTCGGCGTCCCGTCGTCGCCGCTCGCGGCCGATGTCGTCGCCGCGATCGGGTGGCGAGCGGCGCTGCGCGCCTACCTCGATCGGATCAAGCCCCTGCTCACGATCGGCCGCGAGCACAACCTCGGCGCACTGGTGCGCAGGCGCATGGGCCGCGCGGTGCTCGACAACCTCGTCGCACCCGTCACCACCGGGGTGTACTCGGCGCCGCCCGAACTCATCGACGTCGACATCGCCTTACCCGGGCTCAACGGCGCGCTGACGCGCACGGGATCGCTCTCGGGTGCCGTCGCGGCGTTGCGCAGCGGCGGGCCGTCGAAGGCGGGCTCGGCCGTCGGCGGCATCCGGGGCGGGATGCACCGCCTCGTCGTCGCTCTTGCCGCCGACGCCGAGGCCCGCGGGGCGGTCATCGAACTGAACCGGGAGGCCGTCGCCCTGTCCTGCGCCGACGCGGTTGCGATGAAGCAGGCTGGAGGCAGCGACCCCGACGTCGATCACCCGGCGGAGCCGGGCCGTCAAACGCCGCGACTCGTCGTGAGCTTCGCCGATGGCACCTCAGCAGAGGTCGACGCGGTCCTGCTCGACGTGCCGTCGGCCGCGGCGCTGCCGCTGCTCGCCGGCCTGTCGCCGGACCTCGCCGCGAGCTGCGCGCTCGACTGGCCCGAGGCGACGAGCGTCGAGCTCGTCACGCTCGTCCTCGATTCGCCCGCGCTCGACTCCTTCCCGCGCGGAACGGGGCTGCTCGTTTCGGACCGGGTGGCTCCGGCGTTCTGCACGGCCAAGGCCGCCACGCACATCACCGCGAAATGGACGTGGGCGCGCGAGGGTCTGCCGGCCGGGCGCCACATCGTCCGCCTGTCCTACGGCCGCGCCGGCAGGTCGTCGGAGACTGCGCGTTGGAGCGACTCCGAACTGCGCGAGCGTGCGATCCGGGACGTGTCGTCGCTTTTCAATATTCCGCTCGCGGAATCGAATGTGGTCGACTTCGCGCGGGTGCAGTGGACGAATGCGCAGCCCCTCGCAGGGATCGGGCAGCGCGACCGGCTCACGGCATTGGAGGGAGCCATCCGGGGGGTCGAGGGCGTCGAGGCGACCGGATCGTGGATCGCGGGCACCGGGCTCGCCTCGGTGATTCCTCATTCCAGGGATGCGGCGGCGCGGCTTCGAGCCTTACGCTGGAAGGAACTCGCCGAGTAGTCAGGGCACCACCGGAGAGTCGGAGGGATTCCATGAAGGGCAAGCTGATCTTCGCCGCCGGTCTCGGCATCGGCTATCTGCTCGGCGCGCGCGCCGGGCGCAAGCGCTACGACCAGATCGTCGCCGTCGCCACGAAGGTGTGGGAGACTCCCGCGATCCAGACTCAGGTGCACAAGGTCGAGGACTTCGCCGCTGAGCAGGTCGGTAATATTCCGGGTGCGGTATTCAGCGGCGTCAGCACGCTGTTCGGCAAGACCGCCAAGGCCGCAGCGCGTCGTCGGACGACCGCTCGGCCGGCCGCGGCGCCGACTGAGCCCCCTGCTGCGCCGGCCGAGGGTGCAGGTGGCTGACATGAAGCGCACCTCGCTCCTCGAGCTGCTGCAGGAGCTGCCCCAGCTCGTCTCGACACTGGTGCGCGCCGAGTTCGACCGCCTCAAGCGCGAGATCATCCGCAAGGCCAAGCGTGCCGGCATCGGAATCGGCTTCTTCGCCGGAGCCGTCGCGATCCTGCTGCTCGTGCTGCCCGTGCTGATCGTCGCCGCCATCCTCGGCATCGCGGTCGCGCTGCCGGCTTGGGCGGCGGCGCTCATCGTCGCCGGCGGCATGCTCATCGTCGCCGCGGTTCTCGCCTTCCTCGGCATCCGCGCGTTCCGGCGCATGGCCGAACCGCTCGAGACGCCCGGCAGCGTGGAGCGCGACATCGATGCCGTGAGAGGGGTGGGCGACTATGACTTCTGACCCGTACCAGGACAGCGACCCCGAGGTCGCCCGCGCCCGCGCGGAACTCGTCGACGCCCTTCAGGCGATCGAGGCGAAGATCAACGTTCCGAAGCGGGCCAGGGCGGCCCGCGAGGCGAATCCGGTGAAGTTCGGCGCTGTCGTTGCGGGACTGGGCCTCGCCGCGAGCGGCATTCTCGCGCTCCTCGTGGTCGCGGCGGTCAAGCGCCGCTGACGGCGACCGCACTTGCTACGCGGCGCGTTGGCCGAGCGCCCGTTCCTTCCACGAGACGATCAGGGCTTCGAGCTGCGTGTTGGAGATATCGGCCGGATGGCTCGCCAACGCCTCGGCGAACTCCGCGCGCTCCGGGCGCGAGAGGTTCTTCGTCCACGGGAAGGCCAGGAGCATCTGATCGTCGCCGCTCAGGTGCTCGACGAATTCGACCTTCTTGCGCCGACGCGGCTTGCGGGCCGGCGTGGTGATGCGCTCAGTAGTCATAGTGAAAGGCGTAACGCCCCGGAGGGTGGTTTTATGCCGCGGCGTCCGCGGATTTCGCGGATGCCGCGCGGCGCGCGAAACTGGAAGCCATGAGCGACACGGTCGGCACCCCTGCGGCCTCCGACGCTCAGCCGACCGTGGCTGCCGCGCCTGCGCAGCCGGACGGTTACACCCTCTGGGTGGTGTTGCGCCGCGACCCGGCGTACCCGGCTGAGATCGAAGCAGGAACGAAGAAACTCGAAAAGGTCATCGCCGACGCGGCGAACGACGACGTGACCCTCCGCGGGTTCTACGACGTCTCAGGGTTGCGCGCCGACGCCGACCTCATGTTCTGGATCCACGGCCCGAGCCCTGAGAAGCTGCAGGAGGTCGCGCGCGCCATCCGACGAACCAAGCTGCTGCACACTCTGCTGCCGACGTGGTCGGCGCTCGGCGTGCACCGCGCCGCCGAGTTCAACAAGGCGCACATTCCAGGCTTCCTGCGCGGCGTCGAGGCGAAGCGGTGGCTCACGGTCTACCCCTTCAACCGCAGCTATGACTGGTACATCCTGCCGGAAGAGGACCGCAGCCGGATGCTCGCCGATCACGGTCGCCGCGGCGCCGCGTTCAAGGGAGTCACCGCGAACACGGTCGCTGCGTTCGCGCTCGGCGACTACGAGTGGCTGTTGCCCATGGAGGCGGACGAGCTCAGCGATCTCGTCGACATGATGCGCGACCTGCGCTACACCGAGGCGCGCCTCCATGTGCGGGAAGAGACCCCGTTCTTCACCGGTCGGCGCATCCAGTTCCACGAGATCGCCGAGGTGATCGCGTGACGCGGTTCGACGCGATCCTGCTGTCGAGCTTCGGGGGGCCGGAAGGCCAGGACGACGTCATCCCGTTCCTCCGCAACGTCACCGCCGGGCGCGGCGTGCCCGACGAGCGGCTCGAGGCGGTGGCGCACCACTATCGGCACTTCGGCGGCGTGAGTCCGATCAACGAGCAGAACCGCCGGCTCAAGACGGCCCTCGAGGTCGAGCTCACCCGGCGCGGCATCGATCTGCCGGTGTATTGGGGCAACCGCAACTGGGCGCCCTACTTCGCCGATGTCGTGGCGGAGGCCGCCGCGAACGGCCACACCCGTCTGCTCGCCCTCGTCACCAGCGCGTACACGAGCTACTCGGGGGTCGACCAGTACCGCGAGGACTTCGAGAAGGCCCTTGCGGCGAACGGCCTCGCCGAGAGCGCCTCGATCGATCGCATCCGCGAGTACTTCGACCACCCTGGTTTCGTCGCCCCTCTCCTCGAGGGCGTCGAGGATGCCGTGTCGTCGCTCGTGTCCGAGGGCATCGCCCCCGAGGCGATCCACGTCCTCTTCTCGACCCATTCGATCCCCCTGACCGCGGCTCAGGCGTCCGGCCCGGAGTTCGGCGAGGGCGGCGCGTACGTCGCGCAGCACCTCGCCGTGGCGAGGGTCATCGCCGACGAGGCGGCACCCGGCATCCCCTGGTCTCTCGTCTACCAGTCGCGCTCGGGCGACCCGCGCACGCCGTGGCTCGAGCCCGACATCAGCGATGCTCTAGACGACCTCGCCGCCGCCGGGCAGGCGAAAGCCGTCGTCATCGTGCCCTTCGGCTTCGTCAGCGATCACATGGAGGTGCTCTGGGACCTCGACAACGAGGCGACCGAGGCCGCCAAGGGCCACGGTTTCGCGGTGCGCCGCGTGCCGACCTCAGGCACGCACCCCGCGTTCGTCGCGGGCCTCGTCGACCTCGTCGAGGAGCGCCTGAACGATGTGCCGCGGTCCGCGCGACCGCACCTCACCGGCCTCGGCCCGTGGCCGGACCACGCCGCCGTCGGTGCGCACCCCGCCGTCTCCAAGTCTGTGGCGCCGGCAGGCTTCTGATGGTCGCGTCGCTGCGGGTCGGATCGCGCGGCAGCGCCCTCGCCCTCGCTCAGACGACGCAGATCGCAGCGGAGCTCTCGAAGGCATCCGGCCTCGACGTCGAACTCGTCACGGTCACGACCCACGGCGACACCTCGAACGCCTCGCTCGCGAACCTCGGCGGCACCGGGGTGTTCGCCACCGCGCTGCGCGAGGCGCTGGCGAGGGGCGAGGTCGACGTTATCGTCCACTCGCTCAAGGACCTCCCTACCGCCCAGTACCCTGGCGCAGCGCTCGCGGCCGTGCCGCGTCGGGCCGATGCGCGCGACGTGCTCGCCGCGCGCGACGGCCTCACCCTGGCCGGATTGCCCGCAGGCGCCCGCGTCGGCACTGGCTCGCCTCGCCGCTCCGCCCAGCTCAGGGCGGTCCGACCGGATCTGAACGTCCTCGACATCCGCGGCAACGTCGACAGCCGCCTCGGCAGGGTCGCCGCGGGCGAGCTCGATGCCGTCATCCTCGCCGCTGCCGGCCTCGACCGCCTCGGCCGCGCCGAGGTCGTCACCGACCGGTTCGACCTCGGCGACTGGCCGACGGCGCCGGGGCAGGGTGCCCTCGCCCTCGAGGTGCGCTCCGACAACGCATCCGCCGCGTTGGCCGCAGCGCTCGCCGCCGTCGACCACGCGACGACCCGCGCGGTCGTCGCGGCTGAGCGTGCGGTGCTCGCCGGCCTGGAGGCGGGCTGCGCGGCCCCCATCGCGGCGAGCGCGCTCGTCGACGGCGGCATGCTGTTCCTCACCGCGACGGTGTTCGCGCTCGACGGCTCGGCGACGCTGACGAGCTCGCACGCAGCCGTGCTCGACTCGAACGCGCCGCGCGACCTGCTCGCCGCCGCCGCCGAGGTCGCCGAGCGCGCTGTGGCGGAACTGCTGGACGGGGGCGCGGCGGATCTCGTGCCGCTCGGCGGCGGAGCCGAACCGGGACGGACGCCGTGACGTTCGACGCGGTGTCCGCCAAGCCGCTGGCCGGATGGCGGGTGCTCGTGCCCCGCGGCGGTCCGTGGGGCGACTCGGTCGCGGCCGACCTCCGGGCACGCGGCGCGGCGCCGATCATCGCGCCCATGATCAACTTCGCGCCGTCGGCCGACACGGCGGGTCTGCTCGAGGCCATCCGCCGGCTCGGCGAAGGCCGCTACGACTGGCTCACCGTGACGAGCGCGACCACGGTGGACGTGCTGTCGTCGTATGGCGCCGTCATTCCGGCATCCACTCGTGTCGCCGCCGTCGGTGAGACCACGGCGGCAGCGCTCGCCGCCGCCGGGTACCGTGCCGATATCGTGCCGAGCGAAGACAACTCGGCGCGCGGCCTCCTCGGGGAATGGACGACCGCGACGGCCGGCGCGGCCGACCTGAGAGTGCTCACCCTGCGCAGCGAGATCGCGAAACCCATCCTCACCGAGGGGCTCAAGCGCCTCGGCCACCGGGTCGACTCCGTCGTCGCGTATCGCACTGTCGGGGTGCCGGTGGCGGATTCCGTCGTCGCGGCGGTGCGCGCGGGTGCGATCTCCGCCATCCTCGTCACCTCCGGGTCCGTCGCCGAGCAGATGCAGTTGCAGCTCAGCCCGATCCCCGAGGCGACCCTCGTCGCCGCGATCGGCCCCCAGACCGCGAAAGATGCCGAGCGGTTGGGCCTTCGTGTCGACCTCATCGCAGCCGAGCGCTCGGCGGCGTCGCTCATCGCCGCGCTCGTCGCGCGCGCCGCCCCCGGCTGAGGTGCAGGCACTCAGGATCGTGCGCGCGCGCAACTAGGCTGATTGGTCGTGACCGAGTTCCCCGTCATCCGCCCGAGGCGGCTGCGTACGAGCCCCGCGATGCGCCGCCTCGTCGCCGAGACGCGCGTCCATGCTGCCGAGCTCATCCTGCCGATGTTCATCCGCGAAGGCGCGG
>NZ_DAIEII010000003.1:0-4863 GCF_027352875.1 Gryllotalpicola sp. | reverse complement strand
CGAGTCGACGGACGCCGTCCGCCTCATCGGCTACTCCGAGGCGGCCGTCTCTGCGAAGGAGCTGAAGTGAGCGATTCCACCGGCGCGCTGCATGGCGCCATTGACCTGTCCGGCCTGGTGAACCAGCCGGCCGCGGCTGCCGAGGCGGCGGGTGCGGCATCCCGATTCAGCTTCACTGCCGACACGCGCTCGATCGCGGAGTTCATCGACCTCTCCAGCCGCGTGCCGGTGCTCGTGCTGCTCATGGCGACCTGGAGCGAGCAGGCGAGGGATCTCGGTGCGCTGCTCGACCGGCTCGTCGCCGAGAAGCGCGGTGCCCTCGTGCTCGTGCGGGTGGATGCCGAGGCGAATCCGCAGCTCACTCAGGCGTTCGGAGCCACCGGCATCCCGACCCTCGCCGCGGTGATCGCCGGCCGTCCGTTGCCGCTGTTCCAGGGCGTCTACCCCGAGGAGCAGATCGTCCAGGTGCTCGATCAGCTGCTTCAGGTGGCCGCCCAGCAGGGCGTCGCAGGCACGCTCGATGCGGGCGAGACTCCCGCGGAGCCGACCCCCGAGCCGCTTCCACCGCTGCACCAGGAGGCGTACGACGCCATCGAGCGCGGCGACCTGCAGGCCGCGGTCGACGCCTACCGCAAGGCCATCGCGCAGAACCCTGGCGACGGCCTCGCCAAGGCCGGGCTCGCGCAGGTGAGCTTGCTGCAGCGCGTCGCGCGCGCCGACGCGGATGCCGTGCGAACGGCCGCGGCGGACGACCCTTCGAGTGTGGACGCCGCTCTCGCGGTCGCCGACGTCGATGTCTCGGGCGGCCACGTCGACGACGCGTTCGACCGGCTGCTCGCCCTCTTCCCGGCGCTGGATGCCGCGCAGAAGAACGCCGTCCGCGAGCGCCTTGTCGAGTTCTTCGAGGTCGTCGGCCCTGAGGACCCGCGCGTGGTGGCGGCCCGCAGGCGGCTCACGAACCTGCTCTATTAGCCGTAGTTGCGTTGCCGATGGGTACCGTCTCGCCTGTCCGGACGGACGGGGTCGTATCTACCGGGAACGTAACGCGGCAGGTCAGTGCCGGGGTCGAAGCCAGAGGACGCCGAGCGGCGGCAGCGTGAGCGTCGCCGAGGCGGGGCGTCCGTTCCAGCCGACGGCCTCCGCGTGCACGGTGCCGAGGTTGCCGACGCCGGAGCCGCCGAACTCCTCGGCATCCGTGTTGAGGATCTCGTCCCACTCGCCCGCGAACGGCAGGGCGATGCGGTAGCCGTGGTGGGGGTGGCCGGCGAAGTTCGCCACCACCGCGATCGGCCCCTCTTCGCTCCAACGCAGGAACGCGAGCACGTTGTTCGCCGCATCCCCGCCCTCCAGCCACTCGAATCCGCGCGGTTCGGTGTCATGGCGCCACAGCGCCGGGTTCTCGACGTAGCGCGCGTTGAGCTGCCGCACGAGGTGCTGCAGGCCCTGGTGCGTCGGCTGCTCGAGGATCCACCAGTCGAGGCCCCGGTCGGACGACCACTCCGAGTACTGGCCGAACTCCTGCCCCATGAAGAGCAGCTGCTTGCCGGGATGCGACCACATGAAGGCGAGGAACGCGCGCACATTGGCCCGCTGCTGCCAGTGGTCGCCCGGCATCTTCGCGATGAGCGAGCCCTTGCCGTGCACCACCTCGTCGTGCGAGACGGGCAGCACGAAGTTCTCGCTGTACGCGTAGACCATCGCGAAGGTCATCTCGTTGTGGTGGTACGAGCGGTAGGCGGGGTCGCGCTGGATGTACTGCAGCGAGTCGTGCATCCAGCCCATGTTCCACTTGAAGCCGAAGCCGAGCCCCCCGACGGAGGTCGCCGCGGTGACGCCCTGCCAGCTCGTCGACTCCTCGGCGATCATCATGATCCCGGGATTGCGCTTGTACGCGGTCGCCGTCGTCTCCTGCAGGAACGAGATGGCCTCGAGGTACTCGCGGCCGCCGTACCTGTTGGGCAGCCACTCGCCGGCCTTCCGCGAGTAGTCGCGGTAGATCATCGAGGCGACGGCGTCGACGCGCAGCCCGTCGACGTGGAACTCCTCGAGCCAGTACAGCGCGTTGGCGTAGAGGAAGTTGCGCACCTCGGTGCGCCCGAAGTCGAAGACGTAGGTGCCCCATTCCTTCTGCTCGCCGAGCCGCCAGTCGGCGTGCTCGTAGAGTGCCGTGCCGTCGAAGCGGGCGAGCGCCCAGTCATCCTTGGGGAAGTGCCCGGGCACCCAGTCGAGGATGACGCCGATGCCGGCCTGGTGCAGCCGATCGACGAGGTGGCGCAGATCGTCGGGGTGCCCGAACCGGCTGGTGGGCGCGTAGTAGCCGGTGACCTGGTAGCCCCACGAGCCCGCGAAGGGGTGCTCGGCGAGCGGCATGAACTCGACGTGGGTGAAGCCGAGGTCGTGCACGTAGTCGATGAGCTGGTCGGCGAGCTCCAGGTAGCCGAGGCCGGGCCGCCACGAGCCGACGTGGAGCTCGTAGATCGACAGCGGCCGGTCGTGGTGGGATGCCGGGCGCGCGGCGAGCCACGCGGCATCCCCCCACGCGTAGCGGCTCTCACCGACGACCGAGGCGGTCGCGGGCGGCGTCTCGGTGTACTGCGCGACGGGATCGATCTTCCGCACCCATTCGCCCCAGGCGGTGCGGATGTCGAACTTGTAGATGGCGCCGACTCCCAGGCCGGGGATGAAGAGCTCCCACACGCCGCTCGAGCCCATCGAGCGCATGGCGTGCTGCGTGCCGTCCCAGCCGTTGAAGAGGCCGACGACGCGCACCGCGGTCGCGCTCGGCGCCCAGACGGCGAACGAGGTGCCCGCGGTCGAGCGCGCGACGCCGGCGACCGAGCGCACGTGCGCGCCGAGCGCGTTCCAGAGCTGCTCGTGCCGCCCCTCTTCGAGGAGCCAGAGGTCGGTCTCGCCGATCGTCGGCGGGAAACGGTACGGGTCCTCGGCGGTGTAGTGGGTGCCGTCGGCATAGCGCGCCTCGACGACGTAGTCGCCCGGGCCGACGATGCTCACGCCCTGCCAAACGCCCCAGCCGAGGTGGGAGAGCTCGATGGCGGCGCCCGAGTCGAGGATGGCGCGCACGCCGCTCGCGAGCGGCCTGAGCGCGCGGATGACCGTGACCGGATCGGTGACGCCGGGGGCCGCCGCCGGATGCTGGCCGAGCACCGAGTGCGGGTCGTGGTGGCGGCCCTCCGCGATCGCCTGGAGCGCCTCGGAGGAGACGGCCGGTACGGCGAGCCCGGTCGGGATCACGCGGCGTCCCGCACGTGGAGGAGGTGCACCGGCTCCGCGAAGGCGTCGAGGCGCACGTAGTCGCGCTCGCTCCAGGTCCAGCGCGCTCCGGTGATCAGGTCGCGCACGTCGAACGGCCTGCCCGGTGCGATGCCGAACGACGCCGTGTCGAGGTGCACGAGCGTCTCGCGCACCGAGTGCGGGTCGACGTTGGCGACGACGATGACGGTGTCGCTCTTGCCGCTGCGGGTGAAGGCGCCGTCGAGATGCTTGCTGAAGACGAGGACGGCGTCGTCGTCGCTGCGGTGCAGCACGAGGTTGCGCAGCTGCCGCAGCGCGGGGTGCTCGCGCCGGGCCGAGTTGAGGATCGTGAGGTACGGAGCGAGGGATTCCCCGCTCGCGGCCGCGCGCGCCCAATCCCGCGGCCGGAACTCGTACTTCTCGTTGTCGAGGTACTCCTCCGAGCCGGGCCGGGCGACGGACTCGTAGAGCTCGAACCCCGCGTAGACCCCCCACGAGGCGCCGACCGTCGCCGCGAGGGCGGCGCGCACCTTGAACGCCGGCCGGCCGCCGAACTGCAGGTATTCGGTGAGGATGTCGGGCGTGTTGACGAAGAGGTTGGGGCGGAAGTACGCCGCCTTCGGCCCGGCGATGCCGGTGAGGAACTCCTCGAGCTCGGCCTTGGTATTGCGCCAGGTGAAGTACGAGTAGCTCTGCTGGAAGCCGACCTTGGCGAGCGCGTCCATGACGGCGGGGCGGGTGAACGCCTCGGCGAGGAACACCACCTCGGGGTGCGCGGCTTTGACCTCAGCGAGCAGCCGAGCCCAGAACCAGAGCGGCTTGGTGTGCGGATTGTCGACGCGGAAGATCGCGACGCCCTGCGCGATCCAGTGCTCGACGACGCGCAGCACCTCGGCGTAGAGCCCGTTCGGGTCGCGGTCGAAGTTGAGCGGGTAGATGTCCTGGTACTGCTTCGGCGGGTTCTCGGCGTAGGCGATCGACCCGTCGCTCAACTGCGTGAACCACTCCGGATGCGCGCTCACCCAGGGATGGTCGGGGGAGGCCTGCAGCGCGAGGTCGAGCGCGACCTCGAGGCCGGCCTGCTGCGCCTTGCCGAGGAAGAACTGGAAGTCGGCGAGCGACCCGAGGTCGGGGTGGATCGCATCGTGCCCGCCGTCGGCCGAGCCGATGGCCCACGGCGACCCGGGGTCGCCGGGCCGGGCCGAGAGCGCGTTGTTGCGGCCCTTGCGGTGGGTGAGCCCGATGGGGTGGATGGGCGGCAGGTAGACGACGTCGAACCCCATCGCGGCCACATCGGGAAGGCGCAGCGCAGCGGTGCGGAAGGTCCCCGACTTCCAGGTGCCGTCCGCCAGCTTCCTCGCGCCCTCCGACCGCGGGAAGAGCTCGTACCAGGAGCCGACGCCGGCGCGGGCGCGCTCGACGACGAGCGCGCCGATCTCGGAGAGCGTCGGCATCGAGACGATGGGGCGTTCCTGGAGGATGCGCAGCAGGCGCTCCTCGGCGGCGCGGGCGAGCCGCGATGCGGCATCCGCCGTCGGGTCGGTGATCGCCGCGGCGAGCTCGTCGAGGTAGCGGCGCTCGCTCTGGGCGCGGCGCGCGTCGTTGACAGCG
>NZ_DAIEII010000077.1:0-38200 GCF_027352875.1 Gryllotalpicola sp. | reverse complement strand
CTATTTCCTCCATTTTGAATTCGGCCCCCAGAGTCTCATCCAGCCACACTATCTGCTTCATGGAAACAAGGTCGACTATGCCCCTGAAGTCGGATTCGACACCGATCGGAAGTTGAACGGGCAGGGGAATGGTGCGAAACTTCTCTTCGATCTGGCTTACCGTGTTGTTAAAATCGGCCCCGATGCGGTCCATCTTATTAATAAAGGCGATTTTTGGCACATGATAGCGGTCGGCCTGGTGCCAGACGGTCTCAGACTGGGGCTCCACACCCTCCTTGCCGTCGAAGACGGCGACCGCGCCATCCAGCACGCGAAGCGAGCGCTCGACCTCGACGGTGAAGTCGACGTGGCCGGGGGTGTCGATGATGTTGATCTGGTTCTTGTTCCAGAAGCACGTCGTCGCGGCGGAGGTGATGGTGATGCCGCGCTCCTGCTCCTGCGCCATCCAGTCCATCGTCGCGGCGCCGTCGTGGACCTCGCCGATCTTGTGGGTGATGCCCGTGTAGAAGAGGATGCGCTCGGTCGTCGTGGTCTTGCCGGCGTCGATGTGCGCCATGATGCCGATATTGCGGACCTTGCTCAGGTCAGTGAGCACGTCAAGTGCCACGGGAATCCTCCGGGGGTTTCGATCTAATTCAGAAGTCTTGATTCAAGGCCACGCCGTCGCCCTTGCGGGCGTTGAAGTGGTGACGCGGCGGGGGTCCGACGGACCCCCGCCGCGAGCAGGTCACCACCGGTAGTGCGCGAACGCCTTGTTGGACTCCGCCATCTTGTGCGTGTCCTCGCGGCGCTTCACCGCGGCGCCCAGGCCGTTCGACGCGTCGAGGATCTCATTCGTGAGACGCTCGGTCATCGTCTTCTCGCGGCGGGCCTTCGAGTAGCTCGTCAGCCAGCGCAGGGCGAGGGTGTTGGCGCGGTGCGGCTTGACCTCGACCGGAACCTGGTAGGTCGAACCGCCGACGCGGCGGCTCTTGACCTCGAGGGTGGGGCGGATGTTGTCGAGCGCCTTCTTCAGTGTGACGACCGGGTCGCTGCCGATCTTCGACTCGACACCGGCGAGCGCGCCGTAGACGATGCGCTCGGCGAGACCCTTCTTGCCGTCGAGCAGGATCTTGTTGACGAGCTGCGAAACAATGGGGGCGCCATATACCGGGTCGGCGACGACCGGACGCTTGGGAGCCGGACCTTTACGAGGCATTACTTCTTCTTCTCCAACTTCGCGCCGTAGCGGCTACGGGCCTGCTTGCGGTTCTTGACGGCCTGCGTGTCGAGCGCGCCGCGGATGATCTTGTAGCGCACACCGGGGAGGTCCTTCACACGACCGCCGCGCACGAGCACCATCGAGTGCTCCTGAAGGTTGTGGCCCTCGCCGGGGATGTAGGCCGTGACCTCGGTGCCGTTGGAGAGCTTGACGCGGGCGACCTTGCGGAGAGCCGAGTTCGGCTTCTTGGGGGTCGTGGTGTAGACCCGCGTGCAGACCCCGCGCTGCTGGGGATTGGCCTTGAGGGCCGGCGCCTTGGTCTTGGTGACCTTAGGCGAGCGGCCCTTGCGGACCAGCTGCTGAATGGTAGGCAATGATGCTCCTGTTTAGTGCTGCACGGTGACAGCGGTTGATGGTGTTGTTGCCCATCGGAACCCACCCCGGCATCGAACGAAACCGGTATTGCGTGATGGATATGCCGTGGGAGACCCTGGATTGCTCTCAGCTGGTCTCTGGATGCGCCCGCGCGATCGAGCCCAGTGGATCCGACCGCCCGCACACAGCGAAGGCGTGCGCCTAGGCGCACACCCTGTCCATGATACGCGCGTCAGAGCACGGGCGGCAAACCGGGGTGCTCGGCCGCGAACCCGGCCTTCGCCTCGGCGTTGCGCTGCGCGACCGCCTTGCCGCGCCGGGCGACGGGCAGGCCGAGCCACGTCACGACCTCGAGGGCGATGACCACGGCGATGGCGCTCACCGTGACCCAGGTGGTCTGGGCCTGGAGGAAGTCCCCGAGCTTCTGGCCGACCTCACCCCACGAGTTCTCCCACGGGTTGAGGGTGAAGAGTGCGGCGCCGAGATAGGCGGCGAAGACGAGGGCGGCGATCGGGATCGCGCCGAGCACATAGGCCCACCAGCCGCCGCGGTTCGCAATCGCGGTGAGGGCGAGGAAGGCGAGGGTGAACACCGCGAAGGGCAGCCAGAACGACCAGCTCTGCAGGAACAGGCCGAGTTGGGCGTCAGCGGCGGCCCCGCCGAACTCGAGGTCGAGCAGTCCGTAGACCGCCGCGCACTCGAGGACGCCGAAGACGATCGCGCCGACGATGACGAAGAGGATTCCGAAGCCGCGGTTGCCCCGCGGGGTCGGGGGGAGGGGCGCGGCGACGAACGTCGGCTGCGGCAGCGGGTAGCCGCCGGTGACCGGGGGCTGGTACAGGGTCGTCGGGGCGTCGAGGGAGGCGGGGGATTCGACAGGCGCCTCCGCGGCGGTTTCGACCAGCGCTTCCGCCGTGGTTTCGGCGGGCCCGGCCACTGGAGTCGCGGGCTCGGCGGCATTGGCGTGCTGCGCGGCTGAGACCGGGTCGGGGAGTGCGATGGTTTCGACGGGCCCGGCCACCGACGGTTCCTCGGGGACTTCGGGCGCCGGAGTCTGATCGGACATGCGGTCAGGCTAGCCGCGGCAGCGGACTTCTCCGGGGAATCCGCCGGAGAGTTACGAAGCCGGGGACTCGACCGGACGCGCGAGCACCATGACGTCCATGCGCCCCTGCTGGACCGTCTCGCCGCGCTGGTTGCGCAGCGTGAGATGGCGCTCGACGACGCCGTAGCCGCCCTTGCTCGTCGGGCGCGCCGAGAGGATCTCGACGCTGAGCGTGAGCGTGTCGCCGATGAAGACGGGGGCGGTGAACGTCCAGTCGTCGATGCCGAGCAGCGCGATCGCGCTGCCCTCGAAGAGGCCGGTGCGCGCAATGAGGCCGAGGCAGAGCGAGGCGCCGAGCATGCCGTGGACGATGCGCTGCCCCCAGCGGGTCCCCTTCGCGAACTCGACGTCGGTGTGCACCTGGTTGTTGTCTCCGGTCCAGGCGGCGAACGAGTAGACGTCGGCCTCGGTGATCGTGCGGCCCGCGGTTGTGAAGGTCTGACCCGCGATGAAGTCCTCGAGGTAGAGCGGCATCCCGTAAGGCTAGCCGAGCAGTCCCGCATACCAGGAGGCGATCTGCCCGCCCGCCGCCGTGCCGAGCCAGGTGCCCGCGAGCATCCACGGGCCGAACGGGATTCCGCTGCCCCGGCTCGCGCGGCCGGCGATGAGGAGCCCCACACCGAACAGTCCGCCGAGCACGAAAGCGGCGACGCCACCGACCACCAGGGGCCCCCAGCCGAGGAAACCCAGGTAGATACCCAGCACACCGGCGAGCTTGACGTCGCCGAAGCCCATGACGCCAGGGGCGGCGAGCGCGATCGCGGCATAGCAGAGGAGCAGCGCCACGGAACCGATCGCCGCACGGGTCGGGCCCTGCCAGTCGCCGTCGAGACCGCCCGCGAGACCGAGCAGCACCGCGGCCACCGCGTACGACGGCAGCACCACGACGTCGGGAAGGGTGCGGGTGCGCAGATCGGCGAGCGCGAGCACGACGGAGATCACCGCAAGGTAGAGGAAGGCTGCGACGGCGAGGAGCATCGCCCGTTGATAAGGCCGGCGCGCGCACCAGCGGGTTCTCGGCACTCCGTCCCGCTGCGCTCGCGGGCCGGAGGCGGGATGTGGAGGAAGACCAGGCCCTCGTGTCCGGGCGGGCTTCGCGATCTCAGGCGGTGACGCCGACCACGACGACGGTCACGTTGTCACGGCCGCCGTTCTCGAGAGCGCGTTCGATGAGGCGGTCGGCGGTGAGCTGACAATCCTGACCCGAGGCGAGGAGTTCGTAGATCTCAGTCTCCGCCACCTCGTTCGTGAGGCCGTCGGAGCACACCAGGAAGCGCTCGCCCGGCAGCACCGGGTGCAGGCCGAAGTCGGGCGGACTGGCGGCGGCACCGACCGCGCGCGTGATGACGTTGCGGTAGGGGTACGCCGAGGCGTCATCGGGGTGGAGGTTGCCGTTGTCGAGCTCCTGCTGCATGAGCGAGTGGTCGACGGTGAGGCGCTCGAGGCCGCGAGCGCTCGCACGGTAGACGCGCGAGTCGCCGATGTTGACCACGAGCCAGTGCGGGGCACCGTCTTGAACGATCTGGACGAGCCCGGTGAGCGTGCTGCCCGCCCCGCGCACTGTCGTCGCCGCGATGGCCCCGACGAAGGCCTGCGCGTTGCGGATCGCGTCGCGGACGTCCTCGACCGCGACGCCGTCGCGGCCCGCGAGCGGGCGGAAGGCACGGACCACCGCCTGCGAGGCGCGATCGCCGGCATCGTGGCCGCCCATGCCGTCGGCGACGATGTAGAGGGGGTGGGCGGCGAGGTAGGAATCCTCGTTCGCGGCGCGATGGTGCCCCGTGTGGGTCGCGAAGCCCGCACTGATGCGGACGGATTCCAAGGACAGGGCGGCTCTTTCGGTCTTTTCGGCGATGCGACCTCGCGGTCGTGCCGTCTCGCGGTCTGCGGTTCACCGCGCGAGCAGAACGAGACCTGCGACGCCGGCCGCGGTCACCGCGAGGGTGATCGCGGCAGCGAGGCCGAGCGCAAGGATCGCGCTGCGACGTTCGGCGCGCTCGCGGGCGCGAGCGACATCGGCGGGGATGCCCGCGGGAAGCATTCTTCCACTGCGACGGGCCGACGGCGGGGCGGACCTCCCCGGAGCGGCGTCGATCGGGTCATCCCCCGCCAGGACGTGCCGACGCGGCGGATAGGTGCTCGACGCGGGACGCGGATCCGATCGCTGACGCGTGTTCCGGTTCAGCTCGGTGCCGAGCGGATCATCCGGTCGAGTCGGTCCTGAACCGGAGTTGGGGTCGCGTTCAGGGGGACGGGGCAGGTGGACGGTGCGGTCGGCAGGAGCGGTGTCGGCGGCGGCGTCAGGGCCGACGGCGTCGCTCATCGCGCCTTCTTCGCCGGGTTCGGCCCGGAGGCGGGGCGGGCCCGCCGGAGGAAGGAGCGGATCGAGAGCGCGGCGAGAAGGTGGCGCCGGAGCCCGGATCGGCGTCGGGAACCAGCCTTCTCCTCACCCACGAGCGCCCAGAACGCGTCGGCGTCCGCCTCGGTCGGGGCGATGTCGGAGAAGGCGGCCGCGTCGGCCAGAGTCGCCAGGACCGAGACACCGGCCACCTCGGTGCGGGTCGCGGTCGCGAGCACCGGGATCCCCCGGTCGACGAGGTCGTCGACGTACTCGTCCCAGCCGGCGGCGATCCGCGCGCGCGGAACGGCCGCACGGCGGCGCGACCGGCGGCGCAGTGCCTTGACGAGCAGCATCGCGAGCAGCGGCGAGGCGAGGACGAGGAGGCCCAGCACCGACGCGACGCCGATGCGCGCAGGCGCCCCGAACCAGTCGACTCCGGCGGCGGGCTGCCGGGTCGACGGCTGCGCCCGCGGCGCGGCGCCTGCGGGCGCAGCCTCCGGCGGCTGCTGGTCGGTCGCCGTCGCCGCGGTCACCTCGGTGGGATTGTGCGGCTCAGCGGCCTGGGCGGTGTCGGGGCGCGGCGGCACCGTGTGCTGCGGCGTCACGTCGACGATCGCCCACTCCCCGCCGGCGCCTTGCACCTCGACCCACGCGGTGAGATCGGCACCGCGGCACTCCCCTGCCGCGCACGCGGGCATCGCGTCGGGGTCGGCCGTCGGGGCCAGGTCGAAGCCGAGCACGATGCGGGCGGGGAAACCGAAGTGCTCGGCGAGCAGCGCAACCGCGACGGCGAACTGCTCGTCGTCGCCGACCGCGGCGACCTCGCCCGGCTTCGCGAGCAGCGCGGTGAACAGCGCCCCGACGCGATCAGTCGACTCGCCGGCGTAGCTCGGCTCGAACGACGGCTCGCCGAGGGCCTCGAACCAGCTTCCCGCCCCGGGCAGTTCCAGCGAGTGGCTCAGGTAGCCGTATTCGCGCAGCCGCCGAACGGCCGTCCCGAGGCCCTTCGCGTCGGGGGCGAGCTGCTGTGCGTCGATCCACCGGCCGAGGCTCGCCGGGAAGACCGCATCGGGGAAGAGGACCGGATCGGCCGGCGCGACGAGCTGGGAGAGCGCGGGCGCCGCGTGTGGAGCAGCGGCGAGCGTGACGCTGTCGCCGGGTCGCAGCCCGGCGGAGTCGATTCCGGCATCGGCGGAGAGGTCGTAGGCGAAGCCGTCCGTGAGCGCGGCGGCGCGCGCTCCGCCGAACGAGACGCTGGCGAGACCCGTGGCAGCCGGCAGCCACACCCCGGTATAGCCGGCATCGGAGACCGTGAGCCCGGCGGCGCGGCGCTCGAGCTGGGGGATGCGGGCGAACGACCTCCCGGGCCCCGGCGCCGAGAACCGCAGCCCGTCATAGTTCGACAGCACCGCCAGGCGCAGCCGCGGCACGGCCGCAGTGTCGCCGGAGACCCGGAAGAGGATCCGGCCGTACTCCGCGTCGGCGAAGCTCGCGCGGTAGCCCGTCAGCGGACTCGCGTACTGCGGCAGCAGCACCACAGGCTCGGCCGTCGTGCGCAGCACCTCGCGGACGCCGGGCGTCGCCGCCCCCGCAGCCGCAATGGCGATCGCGGCCGCCACGAGCGAAACCGCCGCGCCGAGCCCGCCGCGCCGGACCCCGGCGAGCGATGGGACGGCGCGCGCGACCGCGGCCCGGGCGAGCGCTGCCCGCCGCTCGGCCCAGGCGCGGTGCACGAGGTACGCGATGGCCGCGCCGACCGCGAGAAGCCCTGCGAAGGCGGCACGCGGGGCCGCGATCACCACCGGGCCGAGAATCAGCGGGGTTCCGGGATCGCTCGAGCCGAACCCGACGCCGAACCCCAGCGGCAGCAGCAGCACGGCCGGCGCGAACGGCACCGCCCACCGCCTCGGGCTCGTCGCCAGCGCGGCTGCGACCGCGCTCGCGACCCCGACCACCACGAGGAACGGGACGAGCAGCCCCTGGTAGTCGCCCACCGGCACGGGCACCGTGATGAGGTCGCGCCAGCCTGTCACGACGCTCGCGAGCATGGCGGACTCCGCCTGCGCCAGGGCCGGGAGCGAGCGGATGCCTGACAGCGCGGCGGGCGTCGCGAGGGGAATCCCGAGCACCGCGATGGCGAGGGCCGCGATCGCGCCCGCCGCCCACGGCGCGAGGGCGAACCGGTGGCCGACGAGCACCGCGCCCGCGCCGATGAGCGCGCCACCCGCCGCGGTGACGAGCAGCCACGGGGTCGCGTAGATCGGCCAGGCGGCGAGGGTTCCGGCGACGAGGACGCCGAGCAGGAGCACGGCGTCGACGAGCAGGGTGCCCGGCTTGCGATGCGCCGCTTCGCGGGTGCTCCACGAACGGGGCGCAGCGGCCGTCATCGCGCGGCCGCCTTCGCGAGCAGCGGCGGGAGGTCGTCGAGCAGGGCCACGGTGAACACCGGGGTGCCGCCGAGGACGCGCAGGCCGGGCGCGGCATCCGGGTCGCAGACCACGACGACGAGCTGCACGCCGCGCGGGAAGCGCAGCTGCAGGGCGCGCAGCCGGCGCACGCCGACACCGGAACCGACGACGGCGAACGCGATGGACAGATCGGGCACCGCCCGCCCCGCGAGCGCGCAGGCCGACTCGACTGCGACCGCGTCCGCGCCGCGCTCGACGAGACTCAGCTCGTCAAGCAGCGCCCGGCCCGAGACCACGCTGAGCTCGCGGATGCCCCGACGCGCGCCCGGCGCGATGACGGCAAGGTCACGGCCGTCGCGGATCGCCCTCAGCCCCAGCGAGCCCGCCGCGCTCACCGCCGTCTCGAAGCCGTCGCCATCGCCGAACTCGTCCTCGCGGAGCGCGAGCACCACCCCAAGCCGGGACCGGCGGGATTCCTCGAACTGGCGCACCATGAGCGAGCCGGTCTTCGCCGTCGACTTCCAGTGGATGCTGCGAAGGGTGTCGCCCGCCGCATACGGCCGCACCGAGTGGAAGGCGAGGTCGTCGACGACGACCTCGCGCGTGGCCGCCCCCTCGAGGTCGTGGACGAAGCCCGTCGTCGTGCTCGGCACCACCGCCGTCACCGGGTGCACGAACAGCCGCTGCACCCCCGCCCAGGCGAGCTCGCGCCGCAGCAGTCCGAGCGGATCGCCGCGCACCGCGCGCACCGGGCCGACGTCGACGACACCGCGGCGCAGCGCCGGCACCGGAACGGACACGGCGTGCGAGCGATGCGGGCGCAGCAGCGGCACCCAGAGCTCGACGAGGCCCGCGCCCAGCGGCAGTTCGATGCGGCCCGGCAGCTCGAGCCGGCGCGACGCGTTCGCGACCCGGAGAACCGCGTCCACCTGGGTGCCCGCAACCACCCGGTCGGCGGGCAACTCGACCTCGATGCGATACGCGCCGCCGCCGAGCAGGAAGGGTGCTGTGAGGGCGAGAAGGGCGAGGGCGAGAAATCCGGCGCCCGCGAACTCGGCCCAGCCCAGCGCGAGGCCCAGTGGCAGCAGCACGACGGCCGCGCCGACGGCGAACCAGCCGATCGGCGTCACCGCGTGCGCCGCCGCGCGCAGCCCGGCGGTCAGGTCGGTGCTCACGCGCCGACGCCCCGCTCCGGCGGGATGACGTCGAGCAGCACCTGCCCGATGACGGCGTGCGCGGTGACGCCGTCGAACTCGGCCTCGGGGTCGAGCACGAGCCGGTGGGCGAGCGCGGGCACGGCGAGACTCTTGACATCGTCGGCGGTGACGAAGCCGCGCCCGTGCGCGACCGCCCAGGTCTTCGCCGCGCGCGTGAGGGCCCGGGCGCCGCGCACGCTGACGCCGACGCGCACCTGCGCGGCGGTGCGGGTGGCGTCGACGACGCGGGCGATGTAGTCGAGGATCATCGGGTCGACGTGGACGGCGCGGGCCGCATCCGCCAGTTCGACGAGGCCCTCCGGCGTGACGATGCGGTCGAGCACGGCCGGCACGGCCGACGTCGCATCGAGGATCTGCACCGTCGCGGCGAGGTCGGGGTAGCCCAGCGACGTCTTGAGCAGAAAGCGATCGAGCTGCGCCTCGGGCAGCGGGTAGGTGCCCGCCTGCTCGATCGGGTTCTGCGTCGCGATGACGAGGAACGGGCGGCCCGTCGACCGGGTGACGCCGTCGACCGTGACGTGGCCCTCCTCCATCGCCTCGAGCAGCGCGGATTGCGTCTTCGGGCTCGCCCGGTTGATCTCGTCGGCGAGCACGACGTTCGCGAACACCGGTCCGGCGTGGAACTGGAACTGCCCGCTGCGCTGGTCGTAGACGCTGATGCCGGTGATGTCGCCCGGCAGCAGATCGGGTGTGAACTGGATGCGGCTCGCGGTGCCGTCGATCGACTGCGACATCGCGCGCGCCAGGCTGGTCTTGCCCGTGCCCGGAAGGTCCTCGATGAGCAGGTGCCCCTCGCTCGCGAGGGCGGTGAACGCCAGCTCCACGACGTGGCGCTTGCCGAGCACCACCCGCTCGACGTTGTCGACGAGGGAGTGGAAGGTGCTCTGGAACCAGTCGATCTGCTCGGGCGTGATGGCCATCTCGGGTGCTTTCTGCTCGGGTCGTCGGATGCTCAGCCGCACGCGACGCGTTCGGTCCGGGAGTAGGGGGCGAAGCCGTCGGCCGTCGGCCAGGTCAGGGTCCAGCGCGCGGCGACACTCGCGATATCGGGCGAGTCCGGGGCAACGCGGCGACCGCGCGAGTTGTAGTACTGGACCCGCTCGAGGGATTGCGCCGGCAGATCCTGCGCGTCCAGATAGGTCGCGTCGTACCCGACCGACAGCGTGCCGTCGGTCGCGCACTGCAGCACCGGGGCCTGGGCGAACTTCATCTGATAGCCGGCCGAGCCGGCGGCGGCGGCGACCGCAGTGCCGGGGCTGCAGCGGCTGAGGTCGCCGGCGAGGCAGTACCGCACCGTCACCGCGGGCACGGCTCCCCACGCCGAGAGCTGCCCGGTCGCCGGGTCGGCGTCGCCGCCGTAGACGACCGCAAGACCGCTCGGAGCGGCCGGGCCGGTCGCCGTGCCCGAGTAGTCGGGCGGATCGCCCGGCGCCGCGCTGTCCGCGATCGCGTAGGTGTAACCGCCCGGCGCGGGGGCGGGGGTCGCGAGCACCGTGCCGATGAGGGCCGCCGCGACGCCGTAGCCGTTGCTGAAGCAGGCGTAGACGTCGTAGGCGGCATCCGCCGCCACCGCGATCGTCGGGGGCGCCTGGGTCACCGCGCCGCTCGTCGGAGCGCTCGTGCTGAGCGCGCCGGCCGCGTCGGCGCGGCACGGCTGCGCGGCGCCGGCCGACGCCGCCACATACTCGAGATCGCTCGGACGGTCCGACGGATGCGCCGTGCGGGCGCTGTCGGTGACGACGATCCGGCCGGGCTGCGGCACGGCGAGACTCGACGCCGACGGCGGCGTGAGCATCGGCGACCCGTAGACGTCGACCGAACCGGTGACGGTTCCGCCCTGGGCGGCCGCGCCCGGCGGCGGCGGGATGCTCGACATCGCGGTGACCGCGAAGGACTGGGCGCCGACGTCGGCGGCGACGGCGACCCGCGTCGCGCCGCTGGGGTCGGCGGCGACGGTCGTCGTCGTCGCGCCCACCCGCACCCGGAAGGCGCTCGTCGCGGCATCCGACGAGGTGATCACGACCTCGACCGCGCCGCGGTCGACCGTCGTGCGCGCGGCGTCGTACCCCGAGACCGCCGTCGCGGACTGGGGCGCAGCCGGCGCCCGATAGGCCCATGCGGTCGTCTCGACTCGCCCGGCCGACTCGCCGGCCGCGCTCACCGAGGCGGCCGCGAACTGGTGCTTGACACCGTCGACGAGCCCGGTGATCGGCGGGCAGACCCCGCTCGGCGAACAGGTCGCACCGGCCGGCGAGCCGTCGATGTAGAGCCTGAACCCGGTGATGACGGGCGAGGAGCCGGCCGCCGCGCCGGGGGCGACCGCGAGCGTCACGCTGCCCTCGCCGGCTCCGGTCTGCACGAGGGAGTCGGGGGCGAGCGGCGCACCCTGCAGGGTGAAGGCGAGCGCGCCGGTGCCGTGCCGGCCGGCCGCGTCGGCGACCGTGAACGTCGTCGTGCAGGAGCCGCCGAGCGCGGACGCCCCCCACTTCGCCTCCACCTGCGACGGGCTCGCCACCGCGAACGTCACCGCGGGGCAGGCCGGGCTCTGATCGACCGCAGCGACCGTGAGCGGAGTGCCGGCGAACGGATCGACCTCGCCCGCGACACCGACGGCCTTGACCGTGCAGGATGCCGACGCCGTCGTGCAGGTCTGCGCCACGCTCGCCCCGATCGGAAGCACCGCCGGCAGCACGCCGACCTTGAGGGTGATCGCCGCCCTCGCCACGGCAGGCCGACCCGGAATGGAGAGCCAGAGCCGCTCGGCGAGGCCCGGCGTCGCGGAATCCTTCGCCGTCGCCGTCAGCGTCTGGCCGTGCAGAGCGACGGCGAACAGCCGGCTCGAGTCGGCGTTCGCGACGGCGAACTGCAGTGCGCCCACGTCGCCCGTCGACCAGGTCGTCAGCCGCGCGAGGTCGAGGCTCGCCGCAGCGCCGCCCGGATCAGCGGTGAGCGACGCGGCGCTGACCACGGGCTCGGACGAGACGATGGAGATCGGCACGGCTACCACCGTGTAGCGGGACTGCCCGGCCAGGCGCACCGGCACGATGCAGCTGTCCTGCCACGGGGCCCCGGCGCCGGCCGAATACGTGACGCGGGTGCCGGCCGCCGTGCAGCGCGCCACGTCACGCGCACCCGACGCAGCAACGCCGGGCGCGTCGACATCGAGTCGGGACCCGCTCGGCAGAGCGACGAGCGACGCCATGTCGAAGCCGACGCTCGCGCCCTCAGCGACGGTCTGGGCGGCGCCGTCGCGCAGGGCCACGACGGTGTCGTCCTCGGAGGGGATCCGGAGGAATCCGTAGGTCGCCACCGGATGCCCCGCGAAGTCGGTGCCGGCAAGCCGGAACGGAACGAAGAGGCCGGCCGCCGGCACCGGGCTCACCCGGATCGAGGTTCCTGCGGCGCTCACCCCGGGGAGCTGGCCGACCAGCGTCATCCGCAGCGACGAGACGTCGCCACCCGACCAGGCGACCTTCCCGCCCACCACGTCGAGGCCGGCGGCGAGGGCGTCACGCTGCGCCAGCGTTACGACGGTGTCGGCGACCACGGGATACGACAGCACCGGCCCGGTGACGACCCGCACGACGATGAGCCCGGTGCTCGTGTTGCCCGCCGCGTCCGTCACGGCGTATGTGTAGTCGAGCGCGCCGATGCCGGATTTCTCGCTCGGCGCCGTGATCGTCACGCTGTCGCCCGTGACCTGCTTCGGCAGGTGCAGGGCGAGCTCGGCGAAGCGGGTCGTGCCCGGCCGCGCGTAGGGCGCGACCGCGGCGAGGTGCAACCCCCCGCCGGTGGGATCGACGTCGTTGGCGAGCGGCAGCACCACGACCTTGTTGCGCTGCCCGGCCTGCACCTCGACATAGTCCGAGTAGGCGATGGGCGCGGGGTCGGTCACCAGGCTGCCGAGGACGCCGACCCTCACCTCGGCCACCCCGGTGTCGCCGAGCGCGTCGCGCACCTCATAGTCGAACGAGACGGGCACGCTGCGCCCGCCGGCGTTCGGCTCGGCCGTGTAGACGATCGCGTCGCCCGTGGCGCTGATCGCGGCGGTGCCGTGCGCGGGCTGGTTGACGATGCGCGAGAGCGCGACGGCATCGCCGTCGGGGTCGATCCCGAACCCGCTGAACGGGATGCTCACGGATTGCCCCGCCGCCACCCGCGCGACGAGGCCGACGGGCTGGGGCGGCCGGTTGCCGCCCATCGGCACGACCGTGATCGCCACCGTCGCCGTGTCCTCGAGGCCTGGCGAACCGACCGGGTAGGCCGAGTAGCGGATGCGGTACGTGCCGGGGCGCGCGGGAGCGAGGTAGCGCAGCACTGGCCCGGCGGCGAACGCGAGTCCCGCACCCTTCGGCGCGGACACGCTCGCCGGGTCGAGCGCGAGCGCCCGCGAAGCGGAGACGTCGTTCGCGAGCACGGGAATGTCGACCTCGCCGCCCACGCGCACCCGCGCGCTGTCATCGGCGGCGATGGGTCGCTGCGGCGGGGAATCCGGCAGCAGATACACCGTGGCGAGCCCCCGCGCGGTGAGGTCGGGATCGCCGGAGCCATCGCTCACCGTGTAGCTCACGGTGCCGAGCAGGCCGGGCCTGCCGTCGGTCGTCTGCCCGGCGACGCGAAGCTGACTCTCGGCGACGGCCGCGGCGCTGAGCGACCAGACGCCGTCGGCGGGGTGCGCCACCGCGTCGCTGAGCAGCAGCACGGCGCCGAACGGGTTCGACACCGCGCTGAAGACGTCGACGCTCGTGTCGGAGTCCGCTCGCACGAAGACGGTGACGGGCGCGGTGCTGAGCAGCCGCTGACCCTTCGGCAGCACGGTCACCCGCACCACGCCCTGCGCCGTCGCGCCCGAGGCCGTGTCGCGCAGTCCGAGGCTCACCGCGTAGCTGCCCGGCGTGCTCGAGAGGAAGCGGAACGTCGCGCCCGAACCGTCAACCGAGACCGTCGCGGGCGCCCCGGCGGGCGGGTTCGCCGCGGTGACGACGACCAGGCCGACCGCGCCGACGAGGTGCGGAACCGGATCGACCGTCGCCGGCTGGTCCGCAGTGGTGAGCATCGTGAACGGAGTCAGTGCGAGCACCGGCGCCGCCACCACCGCGACGTCGAGGGTCTTGCGGGCGGTCCTGCCCTCGATATCGCTGACCACGACGGCGACCGAGAGGGTCTGCGCGCCCGATCCGCTCGGCGCCTTCACCGTGACGGTGCCGTCGGGCTGGGCCACGACGGATCCGGCGCTCGCGCTCGCGCCCGCCAGGAACAGCGGATCGCCGTCCGGGTCGACGAACCCGTCAAGCACCTGCACCGATGTCGTCGAGCCCGGCGCCACTTCGGGCGAGGGCCAGCGCGCCAGGCATCCTGCAACGCCGCACCACTGCGGGGTGCCCTCCTCGGCGGCCGGGTGCACGGTGAGCGCGACCTCGGCGGGCGGCGAGGTGAAGGTGCCGTCGGTGACCCGGTAGCTGAAGGTCGCCGTGCCCGTCGCTCCTGCGGCGACCGCGACCGCGAGGGATTGCCCGTCGTCGGTGACCGAAACCGCCCCGAAACCCGCTGGCGATACCGCGGTCACCGAGCCGGGCGCGATGGACAGCACATCATCGTTCGGGTCGTAGTCGTTGAGCAGAACCGGCAGCGCCGCGAGCGAGTCCGCGCGCACGCCGAACGCGTCGGCGACGGCGACGGGCGGCTTCGGCGTCGTGACCCGGTGCGGCGTGCCGGTGGTCCGCCCGCCACCACCGAGGGCGGATGCCTGCCAGTCCTGCGAGCCGGTGATGAGCGCTCCGGTCGGCACCGACCACGACCATCCGTTCGCGCCGTCGCTGAGGACGGTGTCGGCTGCGCCGCCGCGGAACACCGGGTCGGGATCGACGGCCGCGGTGCGGCCTCCGTAGCCGAGGCTCCGCATGCCACCGGATGCCGACCAGAGCTGCCCGCTGCCCGCGCTCGGCAGCCACGCCGCGTACAGCACGCCACCTGCGACCACGGGAGCCGCCGCGAAGCCGCCGCCCGCGGTCGTCAGCATCGTCTTGACGCCCGTCCGCAGATCGAACGAGTACAGGCCGACGCGGTCGACGACCGCGACGGCGGCACCCGCGCTCGGCTGTTGGAGCGCGGCGTCGGCACCCAGGCCCGTGGGCACGGAGCCGTCCGCGAACCACAGGCGCGCGCCTGCGGAATCCAGCAGCGCCCAGCGCCCGCCGACCACGGTGAGCGTGCCCGCCGTCGGACCGTCGGCGAGAGGGTCGCTGCCGAGCTCGGCGCCGGAGGCCAGGTCGACGCGCAGCACCGCCCGCGCGGCGTGCGAGTAGCTGTAGAGGATGCCGTCGACTCCGATCGCGACGGCGTCGGCCGTGTACGACACCGCCCCGGCCGGCGCGATCGGCGTCGGCGCCTGGCCGATGGGGCCGGCGTAGACCTGACCGGCATCGGTCACGTAGGCGACGAAGCCGTCCTCGGCGACGAGGTGCGCCGTGCCCGCGGGGGTCGCGGCCAGCGCGCTCGAATCGGCGGGAAGATCGGCGGGGCGCGCCGGGTCGATGAGCGCCGCCTTCGCGAACGACTGCGTGAAGACCTCGGCCGCGTCGCCCGCCTGCACGATGTCGCTCGGGTCGTCGACGCTCTTCACACCGGTCACCTCGCCCAGTGCGGTGTCGATGCTCGCGTAGCGGGCGCCCGCGCCCTGCCCCTGCAGCACCCACACCGTGGCATCCGGTGTCGTCGGCCGCACCACCGCATACCCCGTCGCCGCGATCGCGCCCGCAGCGAGGGCGCCGACGACCACCGCGGCCAGACCTGCGAAGACCAGGGTGCCGCGCCGCACGTCTAGGCCTTCCCGAACCAGCGTCGCCGTCGCCGGCTCTCGACGGGGACCGCGGCGATGACGGCGCCGCGGAGCTCGTCGTCGGCGAAGGCGGCAGGGTCGACCTCGGGCCCCCAGATCTCGCGCGGCAGCTCGAGCGCGGTGACCGCGAGGCCGAGCACCTGCTGCGCGGCCTGCAGCTCGCGCGCGAAGGCGAGCATCGAGGTCGGCCGGTCGGGCGGATTCCGCTGCAACGCCGACTCCACGACGCCGGCTGCGGGCCCGGGCACCCCGGGCGGCAGCGCGAGCGCGCGGCCGCGGATGATGCGGGCGCGCTGCTTGTCGCGGGTGTCGGTGGCCGGGTCGCCCGTCTCGAACGGCGCATGCCCGGCGAGCAGCGTGTAGAGAGTAGCCGCGAGCGCCCACACCTCGCTCGCCACCGTCCCCGAGGTCTTCTCGGCGAGCACCTCGGGTGCCGTCCACGGCACGGACATCGCCCAGATCGGCTCGCCGGTGCCGGTGAGGGACGCGGCGATGCCGAAATCGGAGAGCGCCGGGGTGCCGTAGACGCTGACGAGGATGTTGGACGGCTTGACGTCGCGGTGCAGCACGCCCGCCCGATGCGCGGTCTCGAGCGCCGACGCCATCCGCACTCCGATGGCGAGCACGCGGTCGACGGGCAGCGGATCACTCACCCCGCGCCCGTCGCGGCGGATGAGCGGGCCGGGGCAGTGCTCCATGACGAGGTACGGCCTGCCGTCGGCGGAGATGCCCGCGGCGTGCACGGAGACGACCGAGGGGTGCGCCCCGAGCGCCGCCATCGCGTCGGCCTCGGCGTTGAAGCGCCGCAGCACGTCGGGGTCGACGAGCGACTGCAGCAGCACCTTCACCGCCACGTCGCGGTGAGGACGGTCCTGCTCGTAGAGGAACACATCGGCGAATCCGCCCACGCCCAGCGGGTACTTGTAGGCGAACCCCGGGAGAACCGGCGGAACAGATGGTGCGCGGGACGCCATCGCCACCTCCTCCCCAGGCTGTGCGACTTTCCAGAAAGGCTAACCCACGCCGAAGGGCCGCGGGTTTCCCCACGGCCCTTCGCACACTGATCCGGACTAGCTGTAGCTGCCCGGGGTGTAGTCGTCCGAGCTGAGGCTGTCGAAGTCGGCGAAGCCCAACGATGCGTCGTCGAACGATGCGTCGTCGCCCCACACGCGGTTCGGGTAGCGCTCGGCCTTGGCCTCTTCCGTGGCTTCCACCGTCACATTGCGATAGCGCGCGAGCCCCGTTCCGGCGGGGATCAGCTTCCCGATGATCACGTTCTCCTTGAGGCCGACGAGCGGGTCGCGTTTGCCCTCCATGGCGGCCTGCGTGAGCACGCGAGTGGTCTCCTGGAAGGACGCGGCCGACAGCCAGGACTCGGTCGCCAGCGAGGCCTTGGTGATGCCCATGACCTCCTGGCGGGCCGATGCCGGCTTCTTGCTCTCGGCGAGCGCGGCGCGGTTGATCTCGGCGTACTTCTGGCGGTCGACGAGTTCGCCGGGGAGCAGGTCCGTCTCGCCGTGGTCGACGACCGTGACCTTGCGCAGCATCTGCCGCACGATGACCTCGATGTGCTTGTCGTGGATCGGCACGCCCTGCGAGCGGTACACGCCCTGGACGCCGTCGACGAGGTGCTTCTGGACCTCGCGCACGCCCATGACGCGCAGCACCTCCTTCGGGTCGACCGTGCCCGCGATGAGCTGCTGGCCGATCTCGACGTGCTGGCCGTCCTCGACGCGCAGCGTCGAGCGCTTGAGCACTGGATAGACCTGCGGTTCGTCGCCGTTGTCGGGGGTGATGATGACACGACGGCTCTTGTCGGTGTCCTCGATCGTCACGCGGCCGGCGGCCTCGACGATCGGGGAGGCACCCTTCGGGGTGCGGGCCTCGAAGAGCTCCTGCACACGGGGCAGACCCTGCGTGATGTCATCCGCCGACGCGGCACCACCCGAGTGGAAGGTGCGCATGGTGAGCTGCGTGCCGGGCTCGCCGATCGACTGGGCCGCGATGATGCCGACCGCCTCGCCGATGTCGACGAGCTGGCCGGTCGCAAGCGAACGGCCGTAGCAGTTCTGGCAGACGCCGACCGACGACTCGCAGGTGAGGACGGAGCGGACGCGGATGCGCTCGACACCGCTCGCGATGAACTCGTTGATGAGCACATCGCCCACATCGCTGCCGGCCTCGGCGATGACCTTGCCCTTGGCGTCGACCACGTCGGCGGCCAGTGTGCGGCCGAACACCGAGTTCTCGACGTTCGCGTCGCGGACGAGCTCGCCGTCAGCGCCCTTCGCCGCGATGACGAGGTCGAGACCCTTGGTCGTGCCGCAATCCGCCTCGCGGATGATGACGTCCTGCGAGACGTCGACCAGGCGGCGGGTGAGGTAGCCCGAGTCCGCGGTGCGGAGCGCGGTGTCGGAGAGACCCTTGCGGGCGCCGTGGGTCGCGATGAAGTACTCGGCGACCGAGAGGCCCTCGCGGTACGACGAGATCACCGGGCGCGGGATCGGGTCGCCCTTCGGGCTCGCCACGAGGCCGAGCATGCCGGCGATGTTGCGCACCTGCAGCCAGTTGCCGCGGGCACCGGAGGTGACCATGCGGTAGATCGTGTTGTCCTTCGCGAAGTTCTCGCGCATCGCGACCGCGACCTCGTCGGTCGCCTTCGTCCAGATGTCGATGAGCTCCGTACGGCGCTCCTCCTCGGTGATGAGACCGCGGTCGTACTCGCCCTGGACCTTGGCCGCCAGCTTCTCGAACTTGGCGATGATCTCCGCCTTCTTCGGGGGGGTCGTCACGTCGGAGAGCGCTACGGTCACACCCGACCGGGTCGCCCAGTAGAAGCCGGCGTCCTTGATGCGGTCGAGGGTCGCGGCGGTCTCCACCTTGGGATAACGCTCTGCGAGGTCGTTGACGATCTGCGAGACGGCACTCTTGTCGGCGACGGCCTCCACGTAGGGGTAGTCCGCAGGAAGCGCCTCGTTGAAGAGCGCTCGACCGAGGGTGGTCTCCTTCAGGGTCTTCGTGCCCTGCACGAAGCCCTCCGGCGCGTCGGCCTCGGCGAGGTGCAGGTTCTCGATGCGGATGCGCACGACCGCGTTGAGGTCGAGCGAGCCCTGATCCTTGGCGAGGATCGCCTCGGCGACCGACGAGAACGCCCGGCCCTCGCCCGCTGCTCCCTCTTTGACGGAGGTGAGGTGGTGGAGGCCCATGATCATGTCCTGCGCGGGAACGGTCACCGGGCGGCCGTCAGACGGCTTGAGGATGTTGTTCGACGCGAGCATGAGGATGCGGGCCTCAGCCTGGGCCTCGACTGACAGCGGCAGGTGGACGGCCATCTGGTCGCCGTCGAAGTCCGCGTTGAACGCGGCGCACACCAGCGGGTGGAGCTGGATGGCCTTGCCCTCGACGAGTTGTGGCTCGAACGCCTGGATACCGAGACGGTGCAGCGTCGGCGCGCGGTTGAGCAGCACGGGGCGCTCGCGGATGATCTCCTCGAGCACATCCCACACCTGAGGGCGCGAACGCTCGACCATGCGCTTGGCCGCCTTGATGTTCTGGGCGTGGCCGAGGTCGATGAGGCGCTTGATGACGAACGGCTTGAAGAGCTCGAGCGCCATCTGCTTGGGCAGACCGCACTGGTGCAGCTTCAACGTCGGGCCGACGATGATGACCGAGCGGCCCGAGTAGTCGACGCGCTTGCCGAGCAGGTTCTGGCGGAAGCGGCCCTGCTTGCCCTTGAGCATGTCGCTGAGGGACTTGAGGGCGCGGTTGCCGGTGCCCGTGACCGGGCGGCCGCGGCGGCCGTTGTCGAACAGCGCGTCGACGGCCTCCTGGAGCATGCGCTTCTCGTTGTTGACGATGATCTCGGGTGCGCCGAGGTCGAGGAGGCGCCGCAGGCGGTTGTTGCGGTTGATGACGCGGCGGTAGAGATCGTTGAGGTCGGAGGTCGCGAAGCGGCCGCCGTCGAGCTGCACCATCGGGCGGAGCTCGGGCGGGATGACCGGCACGACGTCGAGGACCATCGCGGCCGGCGAGTTGCCGGTCTGCAGGAACGAGCTGACGACGCGCAGGCGCTTGATGGCGCGGATCTTCTTCTGGCCCTTGCCGTTCGCGATCTGGTCGCGCAGCGAGTCTCCTTCGGTGGCGAGGTCAAACGCCTCGAGGCGGCGCTTGATCGCCTCGGCGCCCATGTGCGCCTCGAAGTAGAGGCCGTAGCGGTCGACGAGCTCGTTGAAGTCGGCGTCCTCGGGCTTGAGGTCGCCGACCTTGAGGTTGCGGAAGGAATCCCACACGCGCTCGAGGCGGGTGATGTCGTCGTCGAAGGACTTGCGCAGCTGCGCCATCTCCTTCTCGGCGCCGTCCTTGACCTTGCGCTTCTGGTCTGCCTTCGCACCTTCGTCCTCGAGCGCGGCGAGGTCGACCTCGAGGCGCTGCAGACGCTCGGCGACGGCGAAGTCGCGCTGGTCGGTGAGGGTCTTGATCTCGAGGCGAAGCTCGTTCTCGAGGCCCGGGAGGTCGTTGTGGCGGCCGTCCTCGTCGACGTCAATGACCATGTACGCGGCGAAGTAGATGACCTTCTCGAGGTCCTTCGGCGCCATGTCGAGCAGGTAGCCGAGGCGGCTGGGCACGCCCTTGAAATACCAGATGTGCGTCACCGGAGCGGCGAGTTCGATGTGACCCATGCGCTCGCGGCGGACCGAGGACTTGGTGACCTCGACGCCGCAGCGCTCGCAGACGATGCCCTTGAAACGGACGCGCTTGTACTTGCCGCACGCGCACTCCCAGTCGCGTGACGGGCCGAAGATCTGCTCGCCGAACAGGCCGTCCTTCTCGGGCTTCAGGGTGCGGTAGTTGATGGTCTCGGGCTTCTTGACCTCACCGTACGACCACTTGCGGATGTCGTCGGCGGTGGCCAGGCCGATGCGCAGCTCGTCAAAGGTGGTTGCGTCGAGCACAGTTTCTCCTTGGAAGATTCGTCAGATAAGTCGCGTTGGCCCGGCTCAGATCTCGTCGATCGACGAGGACTCGAAGCGGGTGGAGAGGTTGATGCCCAGCTCTTCTGCGGCGCGGAATGCTTCGTCGTCCGTGTCGCGCAGGCTGACCGTCGTGCCATCCGCCGAAAGCACCTCGACGTTCAGGCAGAGCGACTGCATCTCCTTGATGAGGACCTTGAAGGATTCCGGGATGCCCGGCTCCTGGATGTTCTCACCCTTGACGATGGCCTCGTACACCTTGACGCGGCCCAGGATGTCGTCCGACTTGATCGTCAGGAGCTCCTGGAGGGCGTAGGCGGCTCCGTAGGCCTCGAGGGCCCACACCTCCATCTCGCCGAAACGCTGGCCGCCGAACTGGGCCTTACCGCCCAGGGGCTGCTGCGTGATCATCGAGTAGGGGCCGGTCGAGCGCGCGTGGATCTTGTCGTCGACCAGGTGGTGGAGCTTGAGGATGTACATGTAGCCCACCGAGACGGGCGCCGGGAACGGCTCGCCCGAGCGGCCGTCGAAGAGCACCGTCTTGCCGGTGTGGTCGATGAGGCGGTCGCCGTCGCGGGTAACGAGGGTCGAGTCGAGAAGGCCTGCGATCTCCTCCTCCGAGGCGCCGTCGAACACCGGGGTCGCGACCTTGGTGTTCGGCGCGGCCGCGAAGGCGTCCTTCGACAGCTTCGCAGCCCACGCGGGTTTGCCCTCGACCTTCCAGCCGGTCTTGGCGATCCAGCCGAGGTGCGTCTCGAGCACCTGGCCGAAGTTCATGCGACCGGGGATGCCGAGCGGGTTGAGCACGACGTCGACCGGCGTGCCGTCCGCGAGGAACGGCATGTCCTCGACGGGCAGGATCTTCGAGATGACGCCCTTGTTGCCGTGACGGCCGGCGAGCTTGTCGCCGGCGGTGATCTTGCGCTTCTGGGCGATGTAGACCACCACGCGCTGGTTGACGCCCGAGCCGAGCTCGTCTTCGTCCTCGATGTTGAACTCGCGGACGCCGATGACGGTGCCCTCTTCGCCGTGGGGAACCTTGAGCGAGGTGTCGCGCACCTCGCGGCTCTTCTCGTTGAAGATGGCGCGCAGCAGGCGCTCCTCGGCCGACAGCTCGGTCTCGCCCTTCGGCGTGACCTTGCCGACGAGGATGTCGCCGGGGCGGACCTCGGCGCCGATGCGGATGATGCCGCGCTCGTCGAGGTCGGCCAGCAGCTCCTGGCTGACGTTCGGCAGATCGCGGGTGATCTCCTCCTTGCCGAGCTTGGTGTCGCGGGCGTCCACCTCGTACTCCTCGATGTGGATCGAGGAAAGGGTGTCGTCCTTCACCAGGTTCTGGCTGAGGATGATGGCGTCCTCGTAGTTGTAGCCCTCCCACGGCATGAACGCGACGAGGAGGTTCTTGCCGAGCGCGAGCTCGCCGTTCTCGGTCGCGGGCCCGTCGGCGATGACCTCGCCGGCCTCGACGCGGTCGCCGGCGGAGACGATGACGCGGTGGTTGTAGCTCGTGCCTTGGTTGGAGCGCTCGAACTTGCGCAGCGCGTACTCGGCCGTGCCGCCCTCGTCGAGCTGCAGGGTGACGGCGTCCGCCGAGACCTCGGAGACGACGCCGGCCTTCGCGGCGGTGATGACATCGCCGGCGTCGATGGCCGCGTAGCCCTCCATGCCGGTGCCGATGAGCGGGCTCTCGCTGCGCAGCAGCGGGACGGCCTGGCGCTGCATGTTCGCGCCCATGAGGGCGCGGTTCGCGGCGTCGTGCTCGAGGAACGGGATGAGCGAGGTCGCGACCGACACCATCTGGCGCGGCGAGACGTCCATGTAGCCGATGTGCTCGACGGGGATGAGGTCGACCTCGCCGCCCTTCTCGCGGGCGAGGACGCGGTCGTCGGCGAAGTGGCCGTCGGCCTTCAGCGGCGCGTTGGCCTGGGCGACGATGAAGTCGTCCTCCTCGCTCGCCGTGAGGTAGTCGATCTGGTCGGTGACCCTGCCGTTCACGACCTTGCAGTACGGCGTCTCGACGAATCCGAACGAGTTGATGCGCGCGAAGGACGCCAGCGAGCCGATGAGGCCGATGTTCGGGCCTTCCGGGGTCTCGATGGGGCACATGCGGCCGTAGTGCGACGGGTGCACGTCGCGCACCTCGACGCCGGCGCGCTCGCGACTCAAGCCGCCGGGGCCGAGCGCCGAGAGGCGGCGCTTGTGGGTGAGCCCCGCGAGCGGGTTGTTCTGGTCCATGAACTGCGAGAGCTGGCTGGTGCCGAAGAACTCCTTGATGGCGGCCACGACGGGGCGCACGTTGATCAGGGTCTGCGGGGTGATCGCCTCGATGTCCTGCGTGGTCATGCGCTCGCGGACGACGCGCTCCATGCGGGAGAGACCGGTGCGGACCTGGTTCTGGATGAGCTCGCCGACCGCGCGGATGCGGCGGTTGCCGAAGTGGTCGATGTCGTCGACGTCGAGGCGGAGCGTGATCGGCTTGCCGTCGCGGACACCGTCGAGCGTCGTCTCGGTGTTGTGCAGCGCGACGAGGTACTTGATGGTGCGCACGATGTCGTCCTTGCTGAGGACGGATGCCGACAGCGGCGCGTCCAGGCCGAGCTTGCGGTTGACCTTGTAGCGGCCCACCTTCGCGAGGTCGTAGCGCTTCGGGTTGAAGTAGAAGTTGTCCAGCAGGGCGCGCGCGGCCTCGCCGGCGACCTGCTCGCCCGGACGGAGCTTGCGGTAGATGTCCTTGAGGGCCTCGTCCTGCGTCAGGATGGCGTCCTTCTCGAGGGTGAGCTCGATCGAGGTGTAGCCCTTGAACTCCTCGAGGATCTGCTCGCTCGTCATGCCGAGGGCCTTGAGGAACACGGTCACCGACTGCTTGCGCTTGCGGTCGATGCGAACGCCGACCTGGTCGCGCTTGTCGATCTCGAACTCGAGCCAGGCGCCGCGGCTCGGGATGATGCGCGCCGAGTAGATGTCCTTGTCGGAGGTCTTCTCGGGGGTGCGCTCGAAGTAGACGCCGGGGCTGCGCACGAGCTGCGACACGACGACGCGCTCGGTGCCGTTGATGATGAACGTGCCCTTGTCGGTCATGAGCGGGAAGTCGCCCATGAACACGGTCTGCGTCTTGATCTCGCCGGTCTGGTGGTTCATGAACTCGGCCTCGACGTAGAGCGGCGCGGAGAAGGTCTTGCCCTTCTCCTTGCATTGGTCGACCGTGTACTTCTTCTCTTCCAGGAACGGGTTCGTGAAGGAGAGCTGCATCGTCTGGCCGAGGTCCTCGATCGGCGAGATCTCTTCGAAGATCTCCTCGAGGCCGGTGTGCTCGGCGAGGTCCTGGCGGCCGGCCTGCTTCGCCTCGGCGACACGCGACTTCCAGGCGTCGTTTCCGACGAGCCAGTCGAAGCTCTCGGTCTGGAGAGCGAGCAGATCAGGCACGGTGAGCGTGTCGGTGATCTTGGCGAACGAGAGACGAGAGTGGCCTCGTCCGTTCTTGGGGGTGTGGGTGGATGCGGTGCGCGCAGCAGCCAAGGAAACAACCTCCGGAGCCCACGGACTAGGCGGGCCGTTGTGTTACTGGTGGTCTGGACGAGAGACTCCACACACGCGCAGCCGACCGCAATATGAGGGCTGGGGAAAGGGGAGCGCAAAGGTCAACTATATCCCCGAGTTGTCCACATTGTCCAGCGCGTTCCTTGACCGATCCGGGGTCGCGAGGTATAAGCCGGGCGATTCAGGTCGTTTTCCCAGGTTGGGCCCCGCCTAGGGTGGGAACGTGCGCGAGCATCCGTCGGTCATCCTGGAGCATTCCGGTTTCTGCGCCGTCATCGAGCCCGACCGCTTCGTGCCCGGCTCGTACCAGCTCGTGGTTGACGGCACCCCGCAGTCCCACGTCGACGTCGACGACCCGACGCACCTCTTCTTCGAGTACATCCAGCGGATGGGCAGCGTCATCGACCTTATCGGGATGCCCGGGCAGCCCATCACCGCGGTGCACCTCGGCGCCGGCGCCCTGACGCTGCCGCGCTACATCCACGCCACCCGCCCCGGCTCCCGCCAGCAGGTCATCGAACTCGAGAGCAGGCTCGTCGACCTCGTGCGCGAGACCATCCCGCTGCCCAGGGACGCGCAGATCCGCATCCGCTACGGCGACGCCCGCGAGGCGCTCGGCCGGCTGCCGGCGGGATTGCGCGGCACGGTCGACCTCGTCGTCGCCGACATCTTCAGCGGTTCCCGCACCCCCGCCCACGTCACCAGCGTGGAGTTCTACCGGGAGGCCGCCGCTCTGCTCTCCCCCGCCGGCATCGTCCTCGTCAACGTCGCCGACGGGCCGCCGCTGCGGTTCGCGCGCGCGCAGGCGGCCACCGTCGCTGCGGTGCTCCCCCACGCCATCGCGATGGCCGAGGTCGGAGTGCTCAAGGGCCGCCGGTTCGGCAACATCGTCCTCGCCGCCTCGGCCGCCGAGCTCCCCACGGAATGGCTGCCGCGGCTGCTCGCCACGGGTCCGCACCCCGCGAAGCTCGTCGTCGGCGACGAGTTCGCGGAATTCATCCGCCCGGCATCCGTCGTCACCAATGCGACCGCGGTGGCCTCGCCGCTGCCCGCGCGCTCCTACTTCGCGACAAAGCCGCGGGAGTGACCGGGACAGTGTCGGCGCGCGGGGTTAGCGTTGGCCCGTGGCCGACCTCGCGCGCGTGACGACCTGGGCGAACGCGCTCATCGCGCTGCACCTCGATGCGCGCACCTGGTCGTTCGGCTTCGACAACGCCAAGCGCCGGGCCGGCCTCACCGACTACACGCGGCATCGGATCACCGTCTCGCGCTACCTCGCCGCCCGGTGGGAGGACGACGACATCCATCAGGTACTGCTCCACGAGGTCGCGCACGCCCTCGCAGGCCCCCGTGCCGGGCACGGCCCGACCTGGCGGCGCATCGCGGCCGAGCTCGGGTTCGACGGCGGCAGACTGCACGATGGCGAGACCGCCGACGAGCTCGCGCCGTGGATCGGCACCTGCCCGAACGGGCACACCGTCTACCGCTTCCGCAGGCCGACGCGGCCGCTGTCCTGCGGCACCTGCCATCGCGGCTTCTCGCGCGCCTTCCTCATCGAGTGGCAGCGCCGCGAGGTGACCGCCGCCGCCCGCCGTCGGGCGGCGTCCTCGCGATGACGACTGGTCGGCGCTCAAGCTCGTCTGGCGGCGCACGAACGGGTGACGCCCGGGCCCCGGCCGAGGGCCAGCAGAACGCGCTGTAGACTAAAGACACGTTTGCGGCTTCACCTACGAAACCGCCTCGTCGTAGAACGACACAATTTCTTCTCTGCCGCACCACGCGGCATTCCTCGAATTCGTGCGAATCCCTCGCACCGTTGCGTACGGCGACCAGCGCTTGACAGCGCGGAACCGACCACCCTCAAGCCGAAAGGCACCCCCATGTCCCTGCCCACGTTCGCCGAACTCGGCGTACCCGCACCCCTCGTGACCGTCCTCGCCAAGGACGGCAAGACCGAGTCCTTCCCCATCCAGGCCGACACCCTGCCCGACACGCTCGCCGGACGCGACGTCCTCGGCCGAGGCAAGACCGGCTCGGGCAAGACGATCGCCTTCGCCATCCCGCTCGCCGCGCGTCTCGGCACGCGCCTCGCCGGCGGGCGACGTCGCGCCGGGCATCCGCTCGGCCTCATCCTCGCCCCCACCCGCGAGCTCGCCACCCAGATCGAGCAGACGGTCAAGCCCCTCGCCGGAGCCTACGGCCTCACGACCACGACGATCTACGGCGGAGTGAAGCAGGGCCGCCAGGTCGACGCGCTGCGCACCGGCGTCGACATCGTCGTCGCCTGCCCCGGCCGACTCGAAGACCTCATGAAGCAGGGCCACGTCTCGCTCGACGCCGTCGAGATCACGGTCATCGACGAGGCCGACCACATGGCCGACCTCGGCTTCCTGCCCATCGTGACCCGCATTCTCGGCAAGACGCCCGAGGGCGGCCAGCGCCTGCTGTTCTCGGCGACGCTTGACAACGGGGTCGACCGGATCGTCAAGCGCTTCCTCCACGACGAGGTGCTGCACTCGGTCGACGAGGCGAACTCGCCCGTCGCCGCAATGACGCACCATGTCTTCGAGGTCGAGTTGATGGCGAGCAAGGACGCCGTCGTGCGGGCGCTCGCCTCGGGCACCGGCCGCCGCATCCTCTTCATGCGCACGAAGCACCAGGCGAAGAAGCTCGCGGTCAAGCTCACCGAGTCGGGCATCCCCGCCGTCGACCTGCACGGGAACCTGTCGCAGAATCAGCGCGACCGGAACCTCGCCGCGTTCCACTCCGGCGAGGTGCGCGTGCTCGTCGCGACGGACGTCGCCGCGCGCGGGGTCCACGTCGACGACGTCGAGCTCGTGGTCCACGTCGACCCGCCGACCGAGCACAAGGCCTACCTGCACCGCAGCGGTCGCACCGCACGCGCTGGCAGCGCCGGCGACGTCGTGACGATCGCGCTGCCCGAACAGCGCAGCGACCTGCGGGCCCTGCTGCGCAAGGCCGAGATCACCGTCACCCCGGCCACGGTGACAGCCGACTCGCGCCAGGTCGTCGAACTCGTCGGGCAGGTCGCGCCGTTTGTCGCTCCGGCGCCTAAGGCAGCGCGCCCACCGATGCCAGCGCAGCGCGCAGGAGGGCTCCGCGACCGCCCTCAAGCTCAGCGCACACGTCGTCGGACGCAGCCTCAGCGGGCGTCATCCAGGTGATCTCAAGCGCATCCTGACGCGCCTCGATCGTGCCGGAGACCGGCACGACGTAGGCGAGCGAGACCGCGTGCTGCCGGTCATCGGTGAATTGCGACAACCCGGGCAATGGAAAGTACTCGGCGACCGTGAACGGCACCGGGCTCGGGGGCAACTGCGGGAACGCCATCGGGCCGAGGTCCTTTTCGAGGTGACGGAACAGCGCATCGCGCAGCGTCTCGCCGTACATCACCCTGCCAGAGACGATCGTGCGGGTGATCTCGCCGAGCGCAGTGCCGCGCAGCAGCAATCCCACATCGACGACCCGCCCGAAGCCGTCGACGTGCACCGGGACCGCCTCGACGTAGAGGATCGGCAGGCGGTGACGGATCTGCTCGAGCTCGATGTCGGTGAGCCATGTCGGCCCCTGGGCCGGGATGCCCGACTCGGGTTCGTCGGGGGAGTTGAACGGATCAGGAGTGCGCACCGACATGGAGACATTCTTACCGGGCCGAAAGCCGCCGGAAATCCACAACCGCTGACGCCCCCCTTTTGGGGGGCGTCGAAATGGGTTACTGTCAAGGCAACCGCCGGACGAAGCGCACCGCAATCCAAGGGGGAAACCGGTAACCAGGCACATACCTGGCGGTACTGATAAGCAAAGCTCGGGGCAGGGTGTTCGGGTCACCCGCCCCGGGTTTTGCTGCGGCGGTCGCGCGTCGGTCCTGATCGGCGCTGCCGCCCAGTGCCCTGAGCGCGGCCCTGAGCGCGACGGTCACCCGGATCGTCGCCGCCTTGCGCACAACGCAGCGCGAGCGCAGCGGACTTTCCGAATCCCCGCCTTCTGGCAGCGGCGATGCCGCCGTCTCCCGGAGCGGGTCAGGAAGCCTCAGAGTCTTCCAGCGAGGCGAGCAGCTCGAGCTGGCTCTTAGGCTCGTCGACGGCGACGAGATGGTCGGCCGACTGCTGCGCACGGAGCTCGTACATGAACTCCTCGATCGCGCGGCGCTGCTCTTCGAGGACCGCGACGCGCAACTCGGCGTCGGCGAGCATGTTGGACGTGTGCTCGTTGGTGCGGGTCGCGAGCTTCTCGGCGCGACCGCGCGCACGCGAAACCATGCCCGCGGCACGCTCGCGCGCGCCCTCGAGCAGGCGCTGCGCCTCAGCCCGGGCGCGCTCGACGTGCTCCTCGGCCTCGGCGTTGAGCGCGTTGGCGCGGTCGGTGACATCGGCAAGCATGCGGTCGGCCTCGTCGGTGCGACGCTGCACGTGCTCAGTGGCCTCGTTGTGGAGGGCGAGGCGCTCCTGCTCGGCCTGATCCTGCAACGCTTTGATCTCGCTCTTCGAGCGCAGCTCGTCGCGCTCCGCGATCTGGCGCAGCAGCGCGACTTCGGCCTTGGCGTCCTCGGTCTCCTGGTGGATCTGGGTGCGCAGATCAGCGGCGTAGCGCTCGGCATCCGCGCGGATCGACGCCGCCTTGAACTCGGCGCCCTCGAGGGTGGTGCGCGCCTCGATGAGCTGCTGGTCGGCCTTGTTCTCGAGCTCGGCCGCTTTGCGCTCGGCGCGGTTGATGTGCTCCGACGCCTTCTGCTCGGCCTCCTGGACGCGGGCCTCCGTGGTCTGCTTCGTCGAGCGGCGCAGCTCTTCGGTCTCGGCCTTCGCGCCGTCGCGCAGCGCCTTCGCCTCAGCCGACGCCTCGCGGATCATCTTGGCCGCCTGCTCCTCGGCGAGGCGCAGAGTCTGCTCGAAGGCGGAGCCGAGGTCGGCGAACGACGGCTTCGAACGCGCGCGCTGCACGGCGCTGCGGGCCTCCGCGAGTTCACGCGAGAGGCGTTCGACGTTCTTCTCGAGCGAGGCGCGCTCCTGCTCCACGGAATCGACGTGAGCCTGGATGTCGGCGATGGCGCGATCGACGTCCTCGGCCTCATAACCGCCGCGCCGCGCAGGACGGAACGACAGCACGTCGCCCATGATTCGCCTCCTGAAGAAGTCATCGCCGTCAGCGGGAACTGACGACTAACTCTAACTATGGAATTGTTTCGCCGCCGTATCGCAGAAGACCCCTAAGGGCGTGTGAAGTCCTGGCGACATTTCGCACCTGGATGCCCCACGCGCCGGCTTCGGCCGCGAGTGCTCCGACGGCCAGCGCGGCCGCGTCGCGCTGCTCGTCCGTGGCGTCATCGGGCAGCAGCGAGGCGAGCAGGAGCGGCCGCGCGGCGTCGACCAGCAGCGGGTAGCCCAGCTGCCCGAGCCGTTCGAGGTGGTCGAGCATCCGCCACTCCTCGTCACTCTGGACGAAGAGCCCCGCGCCGGAGTCGAGGATGAGCCGATCGCGGTCGACACCGGCATCCAGCAGCGCCAGGACATTGCGCTCGACAGCCGCGATGAAGTCGGCCGCGGACTGCTCGCCGGTGGCGTGCTGGGCGCTGGCGTGGCGGATCGACCACTGCCCGACGACGTAGCCGAGGCCGCCCGCGGCGACGATGCGCGGCATGAAGGGATCGGCCACGCCGCCCGACGGGTCGATGATGAGCTCGGCGCCGTGGTCCGCGGCCACGACCGCGATGTCGGCGCTCGTCGTCGTCACCGCGACCTGCACGCCGTCCGCGGCGAGCCCGCCGACGAGCCGGGCCAACAGGACGCGGTCGGGCCGACCGGGCCAGCTCACCGTCACGGTGTCGACGTTGACGAGGTCGGCACCCTCCGAGGCCAGACGCCTGCCCGCGTCGAGCAGCGAGCCCGCGTCGAGCTCGTCAAGGGGTTCGAGAATCCCCACGATTCGGGTGCGCTGAGATTCCATCTGGACTCGCAGGCTACCGCACGGTCACCTCGGGCCGAAGGCGGCGACTCCCGTCATGGTGCCGAGGTACAGGCGGCCGGCGGCGACGGCCGGAGTGGCGAAATTCGGAACGCCCGCTGCGATGCCGAACCGCTGGCGGACCCGCCCGCTCGCAACGTCGTACTGGTAGAGCACGTCGCCGTCGTACGAGGCCGCCCAGGCCCGCGCGCCGACGACGATCGGCGTCGAATTCGCGCCGGACCACAACCCCCCGGTCTTTCGCGAGCCGATATCGACGACGCGGATGCCGCCGCCACGGCACGGCACGAGGACCTCCTGCTTCGCCGCGTAGTACGCGGGGCCGCCGTCGGGATTGCTCGCGCAGACGCCGCGGATCGCGGCCACCTGGTGCAGGTCGCTCTGCCGCAGCAGGAATCCGATATTCGTCTTGCCCACCGCGAAGACGAGACCGCCGGGCAGCAACACCGGATTGCCTGTCGACAGGTCGAGGTCTGCGTTCGCGGTGCGGTCCTTGAACGAGGCCAGCACCGTCAGCGCCAGCGAGAGCTTGACGACGCTCTCGGTGTACCTCTTCGGGTCGGGGCCCGCCCCGTCGGGGAACGGGTTGGCGTTGCCCGTTGAGACGTAGAGGTTGCCCCTGCCGTCGATGGCGGTCACTGTCGCCGCGACGGACACCGGGGCCGAGGCCGCGGAGAGGCTCGCCGTCACGGGCGCAGCACCGGACGGCGCGGCGGGCGCGGTGCATCCGACGACCAGCAGGCCGACCACCACCGCAAACGCCACCGCAAACCGCCGCACATCACGAGGGTAGGCGGGGGGCTCACGCAGCGGAAAGGTTCTGGCGCGACGCGGGCGGGTCAACCGGCGGACGCTACCGCGCGGGCCGGCGCCTGTCGATCAGGCCGACGCCGATGGCGAGGACGAGAAGCGCGGCGAGCGCAGCGAAGGCGACCGGCAGCGCCCAGTGCCAGGTGCTGGGCCAGTAGCGCAGTTCGACCGTCCCCTCCGCGCCCGCGGGGATGTGGACGGTGACGAGCATGCCGTCCGTCGCGGAGACCACAAGCTGTCGACCATCGAGGGTTGCGGAGTAACCGGGCCACCACATGCGCGCGAAGTTGACCACGCCGTCTGACCCGGAGGCGGTCACGTGCACCTTCTCGTCGAGTTCGCTGACGAGCGTCGGCGAGCTCAGCTCGATGCCGGCGCTCGCCGTCGAAACCGTTCCCGCCTCGAGCGGCTGCACCTTGTGGAAGAGCGCTGTGCCGGCGTGCGTCGCCACCAGGGCGAAACCGCAAGCCTCGAGTTCGGCGTGTTTGCCTCCCACCGGGCCGGCGAGCGTGATCACTGATGAGACCCGGTAGTCGTCGAACTTGCAGCCCGTGCCGCTGGAGGAGGGCTCGGAGAGGAAGTCGATGGCCTTGGTGGACACGAGCCCGTGCGTCTCGGTGCGCATCGCCTTGGCGAAAGCACGCTGGCCGACCGGGTCGTAGCCGTTGAGGATGGGCACGTCGCTCAACAAGTACCGCGACGACCAGTAGCCGTCCCAGACGCCGTTCTGGTAAATGCCGTCGGCTCCGACGTGGAGCACGAAGCCCGCGTCCGACGCGGGCAGAGGGGCCTTGAGGTCTGTTCCGATGGGAAGGGTGGTCCAGCGCAGATACCCGCTCGTGCCGATCGCGGGCGTCACGGCCAGGACGAATGCGCTTCCACCGATCGCGAGAACGACCAGAATCCAGCGTCGCGCCGGAACGCTGCGAAGCGCGACGAGCAGCACGATGACGCCCATGGCGAGGGCGCAGCTCTCGAGAATGCGTTGCACCCCGCCGCCCGCGGGCACCGGGATGCGGAAGACGAAGTATGCCGTGGCAATCGCCAGCGCCGTCGCTGCAGCGGCGACGCGCTTCGGGCTCCAGACGAACTCGCCATACTCGAGCAGGAGGGCGATGAGCACTGCGGCGAACAAGCCGAACACGGGGAGGAACCGGAACGGCATGACCATCGAGGCAACCTGGTAGGGCAGCTCGCAGCAGACGGCGAAGGCGACGAGGAGCACGAGCGCCCAGCGGAACCAGGTTCCGCGCAGCATCTCGCGACGCCACCTGACGAAGAAGACCGCGACGATCCCGATCAGCGAGACGAAGCCGAACGGGATCGCCCAGTAGCTGTACCCGTAGTCGAACCAGTTCCACCAGTCGGAAGCCGTCGGAAGGGGGAACCCGAAGAGCAGTGACAGGTTCGGGACCGCGGTGTTCTGGGTGTCGGACCACCTTGCGCTGCGCGAGAACAGCGAGGAGTTGGCCAGGTACTCGGTGATCTGGGGGAGGGCGACGATACCGCCCAGGGCGATCGCCGAGCCGACGCGGGCCACCAGTGAGAGGCGCGACCTCCCGGTCGAGCCGGAAAGAGTCCGATCCGTCAGCGCCACGACCGCGGTGACCACCGCGATGATCGCGAAGGACAGCCAGGCGTTGGGCCAGCCCGAGAGCATGACGGTGAACACCGTCCCGGCGAGGAGCAGGAGGTTCCAAGCCCCCGGCCGTCGCACCGCCCGGATGAGCATCGCCGTCGACCAGACCAGCGATGCCGAGCCGGCCGCCCCCGTGCCCCAGTTGCCCACGTACATGTAGAGCAGGAGCGGCGCCATCCCGACGGTGAAGCCGAGGAACGCCGAGAGGCTGCGGCGCAGGCCCAATTGACGGCCGAGAACGTAGCCGCCGAGAGCGACGACCGCGATCGAGGCGGCCCCGAAGCCGACGATGACGCGCGTCGGGCTGGAGAAGACGAGCGTAAGCAGCGTCCCGCCGAGCAGCAGCGGGTGGAACTCGCCGTTGGCGATGTTGGTGGCGAAGTTCCCGCCCTGGAAGCTGCGAGTCGTCAGGATCGGCAACTGCCCGGACGCGATCTGACGCGCCACCTCATGCCAGGTCGGAATGCCCGCGTTCAGGGCGTCGTCGAACGGCATCGATGCAGGGTGCAGCTTCACCAGGGCGATCGCCGTGACGATGCCGAGCGCTGCCGCCGCCGCTATCGGAAGAATCCAGCGAGCCCAGGAATCCCACTTCGCCCGCGAGGTCGCTTCCATGTGAAGAGAGTATCCGGCGGGCTCTGGGCGGCCGCCGGGGCTGCGAGCTGCTCCCATCGTGTCGGTCAGTTCTGACGGCGCCGCGCGCTGCGTCGCGCGAGGAATCCGGTTTCGTCGATCTCGCCTCGGGCGAAGCGCTCCTTGAGGATCTGTTCCGTGCTGCTGCGGGGTGGGGCAGGACCCGAACCGATCTGGCGGCCAGGAGGCTGCCGGACGATCCACCTATTAGTGGCACGACCGCTGCGCAGACGATCAGCGCCATCAGGATCATCCTGATCCACGATCAGATTCCCGCACCCTCGCCATACCAGCCCTACGTCATGGCGAACCCCCATGCGAGAACAGTGCTTCTCGGTGACGGCCCCGAACCAGGGCCGCTGATCCCCACCAGCAGCAGCCACGCCCGCACCGACGTCATCTGCCTCCAGGACCGCAACTCGACATATACCCCTACGGGGTAGACTCGACCTCCGGTTGACGGTGTTGATCGCAGGCGTAGTAATTGAGGAGTGTCGCGTGAGCGTGATCGTCGTTGTGGCTGCCGCAGTGCTGACCGCCCTCCTTGCCTGGTACTTCTTCGCGCCCCACGCATCTAAGCGCGCGATCGTGAATGGGGATGTGCAAGTCCAGACGGTCACGGTCAAGGGCGGCTACTCGCCGAGCGTCGTCGAGGTGGTGCAGGGGGTGCGGACGCGGTTGCTGTTCGACCGGCAGGAGACCGGTGACTGCTCTTCCCGGGTCGTCTTCCCCGACTTCAAGGTGAACCAGAGCTTGCCCGCGTACACGACCACGGCCGTGGAGTTCGTCCCCGAGCAGGTCGGCGACTTCGAGTTCGCGTGCGGGATGAACATGCTGCACGGCACGGTGAAGGTGGTCGCCGGATCGACCGACGGCCCGCGGACGGCCACCGCGCTGCTGGAAGCCCCCAGCACGCTCGTCGCCGGCGGCCCAAGCGGCGCCGCCGGCTCGGTGGAGGACCGCGACGACCAGGAAGTCGCCGAGCATGCGAAAGAGGTCGCCGACCTGCGGCGTCGGGTGATCGTCGGCGCGGTGCTGACTCTTCCGGTGTTCCTGTCGGTGATGGCCCGCGAGGTGTTCGGGGCCACGTGGGTGCCGTCCCTACTGCTCGTGCCCTGGTTCCAGTTCCTGCTGATCACGCCGGTGATGTTTTACACCGGGTGGCCGATCCACCGCACGGGCTGGCTGGCGCTCGCGCACCGTGCCGCTGAGATGAACTCGCTGATCACGCTCGGCTCGATCGCGGCATACGGGTTCAGTCTGGTTGCGACGTTCTTGCCTTGGGTGCTGCCTGCGGAGGCGCGCGGCGTGTACTTCGAGGCGGTCGGTGTCATTCTCACCCTGATCCTCCTCGGCCGGCTCCTCGAGGCCCGGGCCAAGGCCGGCACCGGTGAGTCGATCCGAGCCCTGATCGGCTTGCAGCCGCGCACCGCCCGCGTCGTCCGCGGGGACAGCGAGCTCGAGATCCCGATCGACGAGGTCGCCGCCGGCGACATCATCGTCATCCGTCCCGGGGAGAGGCTCCCGGTCGATGGGCAGGTCACCGAGGGCTCCTCGCCAGTCGACGAGTCGATGATCACCGGCGAGCCGATCCCTGCCGTCAAGGCGATCGGCGACACGGTGATCGGGGCGACCATCAACCAGACCGGTTCGTTCCGGTATTCGGCGACGAAGGTCGGCGCCGACACGATGCTGGCCCAGATCATCACACTGGTCCGCGAGGCCCAGGGCTCCAAGGCACCGATCCAACGGCTGGCCGACAAAGTCTCCAGCTATTTCGTGCCGGCGGTCATCGCGATCGCGATCTGGACCTTCGCCGCCTGGTGGGTGTTCGGCCCACCGCCGGCCGGAGTGTTCGCGCTGGTCGCGGCCGTTGCGGTGCTGATCATCGCCTGCCCCTGCGCGCTCGGGCTGGCGACCCCGTTGTCGATCACGGTCGCCACCGGCAAGGCGGCATCCAACGGCATCCTCATCCGGTCGGCGGAAGCGCTCGAGACGGCGCACAGAGTGAACACGGTGGTCCTGGACAAAACCGGCACGATCACCAACGGCACCCCGATTCTGACGGACGTTCTGCCCGCGAACGGGTTCGACGCGGACGAACTGCTCGCCCTCATCGCCGCCGCCGAGCAGGACTCCGAACACCCGCTCGCCGCCGCTATCGTCGCCGGCGCCAAGACCCGAGGTCTGGACGTCCCGCGGGCGGCCCTCTTCGAATCGATCACCGGGCAGGGAGTGCGTGCGCAGGTGAACGGCAAGACCGTTCTGGTCGGCAGCACTCGGCTGCTGACCGCGGCCGGCATCGACGCTTCGAGCCTGACCTCCGACCTGGAGGGACTCGCAGCGGACGGCACGACTCCGATGCTCGTCGCGATCGACGGACGCCCCGCCGGCGTCGTCGGTGTCGCCGACACGATCAAGAACGGCTCGATCAGCGCGATCGCCGACCTCGCCGCGCGCGGGATCGATGTCGTGATGATGACCGGCGACAACCGCACCACCGCGGCCGCGATCGCCCGCCAAGTCGGAATCGCTCGCGTCGTCGCGGAGGTCATGCCCGAGCACAAGGCTCGCGAGGTCCGACGGCTGCAGGCGGAGGGACGAGTCGTCGGGATGGTCGGCGACGGCATCAACGACGCCCCCGCGCTGGCCCAGGCCGACGTGAGCTCAGCGATCGGCACCGGAACGGACGTCGCCATCGAGGCCTCCGACATCACCCTGATCTCCGGGAACCTGGGTGGACTCGTGACGGCCATCGACCTGTCCCGCGCCACTATGCGCAACATCCGGCAGAATCTCGGGTTCGCGTTCGGATACAACATCGTCGGCATCCCCCTCGCGGCCGGCGTGCTGTACCCGGCATTCGGCGTGCTGCTCAGCCCCATGATCGCCGCCCTGGCGATGGCGCTGTCGTCACTATCCGTCGTCACCAACTCCAGCCGGCTCCGCCGGTTCACCCCCACGCCCGCGGCAGCCGCCGCCCCAGCCTCGATCGCCGATCTGGTGGTCGAGATCGGCAACCAGATCGAACACGAGGAGAACCCCATGACCCACCACAACGAGCACCCCGCCGACGGCGCGACACTTGTCACGGACCCGGTCTGCGGCATGAAGATCGATCCCGCCACGGCCGCCGCGACCCGTGAGCACGACGGGACGACGTTCTCCTTCTGCTCCACCGGCTGTGCCGCCGCGTTCGATGCGGATCCGCACCGCTACGGCCACGCACATGCCTGACCTCGTCGGGGATCATCGGATGCACGGCTATGTCGGCAATAAGGACGCGCTACTGACCCGACTGCGCAAGGTCGAAGGACAGGTGCGCGGGGTGGCGAGAATGATCGAGGAGGACACCTACTGCATCGACGTGCTCACTCAGGTCTCCGCCACGACCCGGGCCCTCGAAGCCGTGGCCCTGGCGCTGCTGGATGACCACCTCATGCACTGCGTCGCGGAAGCCACCGAACAGGGCGGCCCTGTCGCCGAGGAGAAGCTGCGCGAAGCCAGCGCCGCAATCGCACGACTGGTTCGATCCTGACAACTCCCGATCACAGCGCGAAGCCGCAGCCCGACCCGCCGCACCCACCGCACGCCCTTCCGGCCGGACGAGAGGAGCACGACTCCGATGAGGACTGCGACCGCGCGCCCGTTCGTTGGGACTTTCGACCCTCACGAACACCTCTCGGGAGCGGGACATTGGATGTGCCGTGGTCTGTCCGCGCCGCTACCGTCTTGCAGGGCAGGCAGCAACCTGGACCTGAAGGGGGAACCCGGCGCATGAATGCCATACGTTCCCTCACTGCCACGGGTTGGACCGCACGTCGCATCATCCTCATGGTCGGCCTCGCGGTCACGCTCATCATCGGCCTGCTCGCGATGCACAACATGCTGACTCCTGGTGGCGGACAGAACGAGTCCGGCATGTCCGCATCCGCCGCCGCACATCACGGCCAGAGCACGCTTCCGATGACGGTGAGCCCCGCAGCGGTCAATGACGCCCCCTGCGCCGGCTACGGCTGCGGTGGCGCGTGTGCCGATAATGCCTGCGGTGCCCCGGGGAACATGCCGGATCATTCGATGCTGCTCATGATGTGCGCGATGGCGCTTCTTGCCGTCGCGATCGCCGCCGTTTCCTCCGCGCTCCTCACCCTGACCGGCATGTCGCTGCTTCGTGCTGTGCTTCTTCCCGGTCCGGCCCAGGCGCTGCCGCGCCCGCGCCCGCCGTCACTGCTCGTCCTGTCCATCAGCCGGACCTGATTCGCGCCCTTTCTCCCGGGTTCCCGGTGAGAAGGCTTCGCCCTGCCCGGGCAACGAATCACACCCCGTTTTCCGACTGACCATAAGGACACACACAATGCGACTACGCACGATTGCGCTGGCCTCCGGCGCACTGATCACCGCGACCCTGCTGCTGGCCGGGTGCGCCCAGAGCAACGACATGGGCGGCATGCCCGGCATGGACAACGGGTCCATGCCGACAACCCCTTCCACCGGCACGACGGCTTTCAACTCGGCCGACGAGATGTTCCTAACGATGATGATCCCCCACCACGAGCAAGCCATTCAGATGGCGGATGTCATCCTCGGCAAGGACGGCATCGACCCGAGGGTGACCGCTCTCGCCCAGCAGATCAAGGACGCCCAAGGCCCCGAGATCACGACCATGAAGTCCTGGCTGAAGGGCTGGGGAATGCCCTACCCCTCGGCCACCCCAAGCGGCATGGCGGGCATGGACCAGGGCGACGGCATGATGTCGCAGAACGACATGACCGCGCTGGAGAACGCCACCGGGGTCGATGCGGCACGCCTGTTCCTCACTGGAATGATCACTCATCACCAGGGGGCCATTCAGATGGCCCAGTCCGTGATCGATAGCGGACACGACCCGAAGGTGGTCGCTCTGGCGAAGAAGATCAGCGCCGCACAGACTGCTGAGATCACCACCATGCAATCGATCCTCGGCACCCTCTAGGACCGCGGACCCTTCAACCGCGTGCTGCGGTAGTCCGTCCCCCGGCAACCGCAGCACGCCCCATCCTCGCCACATGGTGGTGTCGGCCTTTCGTCCCGATTGGACTTCTTGTGAACACACACTTCAACATCAGCGTGACCAGGCGTGGTTTCCTCGCCGTCGGTACCGGCGTCCT